>JACAFD010000024.1 GCA_013388555.1 Nitrospirota bacterium
AACTTTCATCGCCAACTCGAGCCGCAATGCGTGCGACACGCCCCCGGCCTTCGCCGCATCAAGCACACGTTGGTAGTCGGCCGGATCCACGACCACCAGGACATCTTCGTGGTTTTTGGCTGCGGACCGCAGCATCGACGGACCGCCGATATCGATATTTTCAATGGCCTCTTCAAACCGACAGTTCGGTTTCGCGATCGTCGCCTCGAACGGATACAGGTTGACCACCACCACGTCGATCGGCCCGATCCCCTGCTGCTCCATCTGCTCGACATGCGCAGGAACCGAGCGCCGCCCCAACAAGCCACCATGAATCTTGGGGTGCAGTGTCTTGACACGGCCGTCGAGGATTTCCGGAGAGCCGGTGTAGGCCGCTACATCGGTTACCGTTACGCCGGCATCCCTGAGCGCCTTGGCCGATCCCCCGGTCGAGAGGATCTGTGCGCCAAGCGCCTCAAGCCCCTTGGCCATCTCCACAACGCCAGTCTTGTCCGATACACTGATTAATGCCCGCTTGATGCTGGCCATGGTTCGACTCCTTAGGATCGGCTTAAAATGGAAAGGTAAAATTCGACTCGCGATAGGCCGACGCAGAATAACAAATGAGTCCCCGAAGTTCAAGGAGACGCTGGGCGCCGCTCTCTCATTCTTCGAGGCGAAGAGTAACACCCCGGAATCCGTGCACAGGTCCCGACAGCGCCTTGTGCAAAAAAACCTGAGATGAGGGTGAATCCTGTCTGGCATGAGCCCACGCAGTATGGTAGGGTCTCAGAGGCTGAGAAGTTTGTCCTAGAGTTGACTCATGATGCGTGCAGCGATTCTTGCCGCAGGCGCTGTTGCACTGACCCTCCTTGCCTTCCTCTGTCTTCCGCGCCACCTTCCTCCATCTGTAGCATCGCCGTCACTCACTCCTGCCAGTTTTCATGCACAGTTAGAACAGGGGACTCTGATTCTCCGTGGCTCGCTCCCCACTGAAACCAGTAAGGCTGCAATTCTACAGCGTGCTAAAGAACTCTATGGAGCAAAGCCTGGCCGCATCGTCGATGAGTTGGCGGTGGATACGGGAGTGGGACCTGCTGCCTGGGTCGACAATATTCCCAAGGCTCTCCCCATATTAGGCCATATGACAGCACGCGGCTCCATCATCATCGATGGGCGCTCGGTTGTCCTCAGTGGCCAAGTTGACAGTGCCCGTGCCAAAGCCACTCTGCTGCGAGATATTGCCCCTCTCACGCAGACAGGGCTCACGCTGGAAGATCATGTTCTGGCGGGGCAAGTCCCGGTCAAAACCCAAGCCCCGGCCCCCTCGCTCCAAAAGAAATTGAATGAGGTCCTCTCCCATGCCTCTATAGAGTTTGATTCAAATACCGCAACGATCACTCCTCGTAGTCGCGCCACGTTGGATCAGCTGATAACTCTCTTACGTCAGAACCCTCATACGGCCATTGAGATCGGCGGCCATACGGACAGGTACGGCGCACCGGACTATAATCTTCAACTCAGCCGCCTCCGTGCCGATGCCGTACGGCGTTACTTCATCAATCACGGCCTGAGCAATCAGTTTACATCCGTCGGCTATGGCGCCTCACAACCATTGTCGGCGGCACAAACGCGGACAGGCCTTCAGCACAACCGTCGCATCGAATTGCGAGTAAAAGGAGTTGGCGACCTATGACCATACTCATCGGCCAGATCCTGGGGTGTCTCCTTGTCGCAGCAGGCATCGGTGGCGTGATCGGATGGCTGCTGCAATACTTTTCCGGCCGGCAACTGACGCAACAGTTCAGAGACATCAGCGCCACCCTGCGGCTCAAAGAACAGCGGCTCGAAAAGGCACAGTACGAGTTGAAGGTCCAAACTGCGTCGATGCACATGCTCGAAAGCAAGGTGATGGAGTCGGAGGCACTCGCCCAATCCAGCAGCCAGAAACTCTCGGCACAACACGACCGCCTCCAGGCGCTTCAAGAAGAGTTGGCTGTTCGCACGCAGAAATTGGCGGCCCTGGAAGCGGAAGAAACCTCTGTTCGCCGCCGTGCCACCGAATATGACGAGGCCGCCGCCACCCAGGCGGAAACAATCCAGCAATTCCATCTGGCACGCCAGGACGCTGAACAGGCGCTTGAATCTCACAAACAAGAACGGCAAGAACTCCAGCATCGAGTCACCGAGCTGGAAGCTGCCGTCAAAGAGGTTACGCTGCTGCGCGCACGCGTGGAAGAACTTGAACCGGCTCAAGGCCGCGTCCATTGGCTTGAGGTGCAACTCTGCGATCGAGACACTGAACATCGAGCCGCGTTGCACCACCTCAACAACCAATTGGCTGAACGCGACCGGCGGATCAGTGAACTCGAACGTCTCCAGCCGCTACTGAAGGAGCAGGAGACAGCATTGGCGCAGTGGGAAACCCAATATGCCCAGACCCTCACTCAACACGAGGCGCAGATCGCCAAACTGCAACAACAACTCGCGGCACAGGATAAACTCAATGCCCAGCTTCAGCTCAATGAACAACTCCTCCGCGAGCGAGATGAACGGATCGACGGTCTACAGCGCCAGGTTCAACAACTCGAAGCGCAAAAGCTTGACCTGGCCGGTCAGGTAAAAATGGTGGGAGAAAAGGAAGAAGAGATCACCCGCCTGCGGAAACGCCTCGTCGAAGTGCGTGCGGCCCTCCGCATAAAAACTGACGGGGGCACTACAGCTCCTCGCCAGACCCGTCAGAATGGAAGTCAACTTAGTCTGCAGATGGAACAGGCGCAAGAGGGAAAGATCCAACAGAAAGACGACCTGAGTAAGATCCACGGGATCGGTCCCGCCTTTGCAAAGACTTTGAACAAGATGGGGTTGCACACCTTCGTTCAGATCGCGCGCTGGAAGTCGGAGGACATTGACAAAGTCGCCAAGAAACTCTACACCGCCCCCGAACGGATCAAGCGGGACAAGTGGATCGAAGAAGCCAAGAAGGAGCATTACCGCAAGTACGGCGAGCGACTCTAGCAGGATGCTCAAAAAGGCGACGATTCTCACCCGCCCGTCCCTGGCGCGCCGAGACGCGCCTTGTCCCAGGCAAGGCCGCAGCGAGTGAAGAAGGCTTAGGTCGAGGTTACGGTTACGCGTCGAACAGGTTCTTGTTTGCTCCACCTTAGCCTCAGCCTTAACCTTCCCCTAACGCTGGCGGGCTTTTTCAGCATCCTGCTAGGGTGCTTTCCCCTTCATCAGCGCGATCACGCTCATCATAGTCACATGATCGTCGTCGAATCCGCCGTGTGTTGTGCTTTTTGATTCCTTGCCCGGCGCAGCCCAGGTAAAGACGTTTGCCAACTGCTTCGCTGCGATCTTGTCGTTGAAGTACTTCTCCAAGCCGAGTATCGGGGTCCTCTTTCCCTGTTCAAGCGACTGCGACACCAGGTAGAGCAGCGAGCGGCTGTAGCCAAGAATCGGTGTACAGGTCGGATCCTTCTGTTCCATGTCGTCGGAGAGATGAAATTGATTGAACCGTTTGACCCTGCCGTCTTTGATGGCTGGAAGTACTGCCTTTTCGAAGAGATCGACTCGTACGGCCGGGGCCAGGAAGTTCACGCTTTCGAAGGTCCAGCCCTGCCCTCCCAGCCGCTGAACGCCGTGACTATGCAGGATCGATCCGGCCGAATGGCCGACGAGATGTAGCCGCACTTTGGACAGATCGGCAAAATACGGCGATTGCTGGCAGGCCCGATAAAGTTTCATTCCTCCACTCTCGGCCCTATTAGAAATGGCGTCCGCATTCTGTTTCATCTCGCTCCAGATTGCCGTCCCTGGCGCAGCCAGTAGTTTTTCGAGCCGCTCGTTCCACCAATTTTTGGCGCTGTCGAAGAACCCTCCTGTCGGGCGCAGTTGGCCCTTCACAAGGTCCTCAAGGCGCCCCCTGAGCGTCGACCAGAGGTCGGTTTCCCACATTAGGAAGATCGGGAAGATCTTATGTTCGTATAATGCCATAATCCATTTTGCCGCCGTGTCTCCCGCATCATCTTCAGACGTGAGCCCGCCATGCGCGTAGATGGCGATATCCACGGGATCGTTCTTGCCCAAGCCCCATGCAGTCCGAGCCTTGCCAAGATGGTGCGTGACCAGTGCCGTGACGTCGGACTCCTGTGTTCGAAAATCACCGGTGTTGCTGAGCAGACCATTGTTCTCCATGTCGACGATGAATGGGCTGATCTCACGTGTGCGTAACGAAGATTCGCCGGCAAGCTGCACTTTGCCAGCACGCACACGCAGTGTGGTCGAGTGCGCAATCTCCAGATGGAGATCGGTGACTACGCCCAGTTGTGCCACCCAACAATCCATCGCATGGTCGAGCCAGTCTTCATAGGGCAACACGGCACGGCCCTTGGTGCCCCAACCAGTGCCCCATGAATTATGAACGATGAACCCGTCTTGGTTATAGCCGACAAACGCAAAGGCATGGCCACCGTCGCCGGGGCTTGCCTTCTGACCTGGAATCGTCCAATACCGCCCTTTGGTCTGTGCAGTCTTCGAGAATCCTTCATTCCAACCTGAATGGCAAACCGCGCTGGCATACAGAATGCCGATCTCGTTGAGAGCGACATGCATATCGGTGACCGACCGTGGGTCGACACGGTAATACGCCCCGAGCGGGCGCTGCACGGCATCGAGCCACCAATCGTCTGAGGATTTTGTCATAGACCCTGTCGGCATCTGTTCTGAGACCCACAACCTGTCCGAGCAGGCTCCGTGTTTATACCAGCCTTTCATCGCACCACGCAGACTCGATCCGGTATCGACATCCGGGGCGCCTGGAAATTCATCATAGCGCCGCGCCATCGAATACAACATAAAAGGAGACACGCAACAGTCTTTATGTTTGCGTTTTGACGCATACTGCACGTGATAGACAACGCTTGCCAGGGCAAAGCCGGTACAGGCGTTGGTCTGTCCTTGATTGAGAACAGGGATGTCAGTCTTGGGATTAAACGCCAAGTCCGGCACGACCGAGACCGGCGGCATATAAAGCCTGTCACGCAGATCGAGCCGGTCGGGGACCACGTTGCGGATTGGAATTCCTGCAGCGCCAGGTTTCTTCCCTCTTTTTCCCGTAGTTTTGTTCCTTTCCATGACAATTCCTTTCTGGATGTGCACGGACACCCATCAAGAATCCGCTCCTTTGATGTTCCTATCAGAGAAATCGCGGGCGCTCAAGTTCACGAGAAATTCTAGATGCCCAGGCATCGTTTGACTTCCCCTTCCCTGCACTCCTAGAATCCCGGCATGGCTTCGTCCTTTGTGCACCTCCATCTCCATACCCAATTCAGTCTCTTAGACGGCGCGAATCAGATCGAGCCGCTCGTGCAGCAGATTAAAGCCTTCGGCCAGCCGGCTGTAGCCATGACCGATCATGGCAATATGTTCGGCGCCATCGAGTTCTACCGTAAGGCCAAGGATGCGGGTATAAAACCCATCATCGGCTGCGAGGCCTACATGGCGCTGGGTAGCCGGCACGCGAAGAAAGATAGCGGGCTGGCACACAATGATTACTATCATCTGATTCTCCTAGCTCGAAATCTCACGGGCTATCAGAATTTGATCAAGCTTGTCAGTAAAGCATATCTTGAGGGTTTCTACTATAAACCGCGGATGGATAAGGATATTTTGAAAGAGCACCATGAAGGATTAATTGCCCTGTCAGGCTGCTTGAGCGGCGAAATTCCTTACCTCATCGGTCAGAAAGACATGGCCGGCGCTATGGCGGTGGCTTGTGAGTTTCAGGAGATATTCGGGAAGGAGCACTTCTATCTCGAGGTACAAGCGAACGGGTTGGAGCACCAACGAGTTGCGAATACCGGCCTGCTCGAGATTGCCAAGAAGATGAATATCCCTCTGGCCGGCACGAACGATTGTCACTACCTCAAGAAAGAGGATTTCCGGCCGCATGAGCTGATGCTCTGCCTCCAAACCGGCAAGACAATCAGCGATAAGAATCGCATGAAGTTCGATACGGACCAGCTCTATGTGAAATCGACCGAAGAAGTCTCGGCCGCCTTTATCGAATTTCCCAATGCCGTCGCCAATACCTGTCGGATTGCAGACAACTGCGATCTTCAGCTGGCGTTGAATGCCACACATCTCCCGCAATACACAGTTCCTGAGGGCTTCACACGGGAAACCTATCTGGAACGCCTGGCGCTGGACGGATTGACGGCCAGATTGCAAGAACGATCCAGTCAAATCCTGCCAGTCACCTATGAACTGCGCCTGCGCGAGGAGCTGACGATCGTCTGTTCGATGGGGTTCGCAGGCTATTTCCTTATTGTCTGGGACATCATCAAGTTTGCCCGCTCACGCAATATTCCGGTCGGTCCGGGCCGAGGCTCCGCCGCCGGGAGTCTCGTTGCCTACGCACTGCGCATCACGGACCTCGACCCCCTCGTTTACCAGCTCTTATTCGAACGGTTCCTGAATCCCGAGCGTGTCTCACTCCCCGATATCGACATGGACTTCTGCATGGAACGCCGGGGCGAGGTCATCAACTACGTAGTCGACAAGTATGGCAAAGACCATGTCGCCCAGATCATTACATTCGGTACGCTTGGGGCAAAGGCCGCAATCCGGGATGTGGGGCGCGTGCTGGAAATCCCCTATGCCGAAGTCGATCGCGTGGCCAAGCTCGTGCCGAATCAACTCAACATGACGCTTCAGCAAGCGCTAGACCAAGAACCGAAACTGCGCGAACTCGTGGAGAGCGACACCAGGGTCAAAGAGCTGATGGGCATTGCCCGTTCGCTCGAAGGACTGGCCAGACACGCCTCGACTCACGCCGCCGGCGTGGTGATTTCTGAAGGGCCGCTCACGGATCACGTACCGCTCTATAAAGGAGCCAACGACGAAATCGTCACCCAGTACTCGATGGGAGACGTCGAAAAGATCGGTCTCGTCAAATTCGATTTTCTTGGCCTCAAAACTCTGACGATGATCAAACGGGCCGAGACTCTGATCAATGAGCGGCATTCCGGCAAGCCACCGTTGGTCATGGAGCAGATCCCGTTCGACGACGCCAAGACTTTTGCCCTTCTGTCCTCAGGAAAGACGATCGGCCTCTTTCAGCTGGAAAGCTCCGGGATGCGCGACCTCCTGACCGGCCTGAAGCCGGACCGCTTCGAGGACATCATTGCCATTATCGCGCTCTATCGCCCTGGTCCGATGGATCTGATTCCCGATTTCATCAAACGCAAGCAGGGCAAGATTCCGATTGTTTACGAGGTGCCGGAACTCGAACCGATCCTGAAGGACACCTACGGAGTCATCGTCTATCAAGAGCAGGTGATGGCGATCGCCAACAAGGTGGCGGGTTTCTCGCTTGGCCAAGCCGACATTCTCCGGCGTGCGATGGGTAAAAAGAAGCCGGAGGAGATGGAGAAGCTGCGAGCGCAGTTCCTAGCCGGCGCCAAGACGAACAAGATCCCCGACAAGAAAGCGGACAAACTCTACGAGCTAATCCAAAAATTTGCTGGCTATGGCTTCAACAAGTCACACGCCGCGGCCTATGCCGTCGTCTGCTACCAGACCGGCTATTTGAAAGCGCACTACCCGACCGAGTTCATGGCCGCCCTGATGACCACCGACATGGGCAACGCCGACAAACTCGTCGCCTACTTCACGGAGTGCCGCGACCTCACCATCAAGGTCCTGCCTCCGGACGTCAACGAAAGCCATAAAAACTTTACCGTGGCGGATCATGCAATCCGGTTCGGCTTAGCGGCCATCAAAAATGTCGGCGAAGGCGCGGTCGAATCGATCATCGCGATCCGGAATGAATCCGGCCCCTTCAGGTCTTTTTTCGACTTCTGCCATCGCGTCGATCTCCATAAAGTAAACAAGCGCATGCTCGAAGGATTAATCAAGACCGGCGCATTCGACTCGACCGGCGCGAAACGTTCTCAACTGGCTGCGGTCCTGGATCAAGCGGTCGAAGACGGTGCGGCAGCCCAGCGCGAGCGGGATCTTGGGCAGACCAATATTTTTGGCGACGAGCTGGGAGGACATGACTCGACCGAGCATCCGGCCATGCCGCCACTGCCCAACATTCCTGAATGGGACCAAAGCGAGCGACTGAAACAGGAACGGGAGCTGACGGGTTTCTATATTTCGTCCCATCCCCTGGCACGCTATGAGGCCACCATCCAGGCGCTTGCTACTGCCTCGACCATGATCCTGCCGGAATTGCCGGACGGTCGGGAGGTGAAACTCTGCGGAATCATCACGACCGTGAAGAGCATGCTGACCAAAAAAGGCGACCGGATGGCCTATCTCACCATGGAAGACCTCCAAGGCGTGGTCGAGATCATCGTCTTTCCAGATCTCTATAAACATGCCGCAGACTTACTGGTGCCGGAACAACTCGTACGCATCACCGGCGCGGTAGACCGGGGAGAGAAAGGCACGAAGATTCGAGGGAGTAAGATTGAGCCGCTCACGGAGCTTCAGGCTCAGACGATCAAGCGGGTCCATATACGGCTGACGAATCACCCCGATGCGACGGAACAGTTATCGCGCCTCCGCGAAGTCTTTCGGCGTCACCCTGGAAACACCGCCGTTTCGCTCACGGTACTGATGGATTCAGTGCTGGAGGCTGAAACGGCTCCGCTACCCCGCTCAACCGTCACCCCCAGCGAACGATTTGTGGCCGATGTTGAAGAAGTGCTAGGCAAAGGTGCCATTTTTCTGCTATCGTAGCGGGGTAGGCCGGCTGAAGATCACCGCCACATAATTTCACCCATAGACACCCTATGCACGATTATCTCGAATTTGAAAAGCCGATTCGCGAGATCGAAGAAAAGATCGAAAAACTGGCAACCACTCCTGGCGGTAAATCGCAGGACGAGATTCGCAAGCTGCGGATCAAGCTGGCCCAGGTTGAACATGGCCTCTATAGCAAACTGACTCCCTGGCAGCGAACGCAACTTGCCCGGCATCCCCAACGACCCAGCACCCTCGATTACATCGGTTTTCTATTTAGGGATTTTCTTGAACTCCATGGTGACCGCGCGTTCGGCGACGATCGTGCCATCGTCGGAGGCTTCGCAACATACAACGACCGGTCGATCATGGTGATCGGCCATCAAAAAGGGAAGACCCTCAAAGAACGGATGCAGCGGAACTTTGGAATGCCGAACCCCGAGGGTTACCGAAAAGCCCTGCGTCTGATGAAGATGGCCGAGAAATTTGGCCGCCCGATTGTCACCTTTATCGACACACCCGGCGCCTATCCTGGCATCGGAGCGGAAGAGCGCGGTCAAGCTGAAGCCATCGCACGCAATTTGTTTGTGATGTCCCGGCTCGCAGTCCCGATTATTTCCATCGTTATCGGCGAAGGCGGCAGCGGCGGAGCACTCGCATTAGGTGTCTCCGATCGTATTCTGATGCTGGAACATGGTGTCTATTCAGTTATTTCGCCGGAAGGCTGTGCCGCCATTCTATGGGATGATCCAGCCAAAGTTCCCGATGCAGCCTCTGCTCTGAAGATGACGGCAAAAGACCTAGTCGATCTCCGCATCGTCGATGAAGTGATTCCAGAACCCCTTGGAGGCGCACATCGGGATCTCAACGCTATTACCGAGCGTATTGCCAAGTCCCTCAGCAATCAACTTGCCCAGCTCAACGACCTTTCTCTCCCTCAGCTGCTGGCGGAACGTGATCGGAAATACCGATCCATCGGAACTGTCAACGGACTTGTTGCCGCTGCCCGATAAATGCTGCCGCCCCGGCACCTGCAACCCGGCCACTGGCAAAACAGGCGGTCAATAAGTATCCTCCGTTCGGGGCCTCCCAATCCAACATTTCGCCGGCACAAAAGAGGCCCGGCAACGCACGGATCATCAGCCGATCATCAAGCGAATCGAACACAACCCCTCCGGCCGTGCTGATCGCTTCCTCCAGCGGACGCGCTGCAACAAGTCGCAGCGGCAAGGACTTCATGACGGCGGCCAGACGAGCCGGGTCTCTGAAATCATCTTTTGAGGCTACTTCACGAAGCAACCCCGCTTTCACACCTTCAATATGTGCCTGTCGTTGAAGATGGCTCGCCATTGTCCGTTTACCGCGCAGCCTTGATAAATCGCGGGTCAGGTTCGGCATGTCGCGATCGGGAGCCAGATCGAGGTACAACGTAGCCACGCCCCTTGCCAGGATTTCGTCGCGAAGAGCGGCGGACACCGTATAGATGACCCCGCCTTCCACTCCGGTCTCCGTGATCACAAATTCCCCCGGATGCCGGAATTCAGCGCCGTCATCATTCCGCACAATAACCGCCACCGATTTCACAGGGTGCCGTGCAAACTTTTTCAGAAAATGCTCACTCCACCCGACATCGAATCCACAGTTCGCCGGTAGCAACGGTGCAATGTGAAGTCCTCGTTCTTTCAACAGCGGTACCCACGAAGCATCTGACCCGAGTTTTGGCCAGCTGCCTCCACCAAGCGCGAGCACCACCGCATCGGCCCGGACAGAGCGGCTTCCCTGTGGGGTGGCAAACCAGAGAGCCCCCTGCCCGGTCCAGCCTAACCACCGATGACGCATGTGAAATCGCACGCCGGCCTGCCGCAACCGGCGCATCCACGCGCGCAGCAACGGCGCCGCCTTGAGATCGGCGGGAAACACCCGCCCGGAAGAGCCGACAAACGTTTCGATGCCGAGGCCACGGGCCCAGATTCGAAGCGCATCAGGCCCGAACGACGAGAGCAGCGGCGCAATTTCCGCGCGCCGTGCCCCATAGCGCGAGAGAAACTTCTGACTGGGTTCCGAGTGCGTCAGATTCAGGCCGCCTTTTCCAGCCAGAAGAAACTTTCGACCGACCGATGCCATGGCATCATACATATCAACCTGTGCACCGGCGGTGCTCGCTGCTTCTGCGGCCATGAGCCCGGCCGGCCCTCCGCCAATAACGGCGATGTTCATCGTTGGAGACCCACTGTGAGACCCTACGCTGAGAATTTGAAGGGGTCAAGAGAGGCAAGGCTTGCAGAAGGAATTAGGACGATTCCACCGTTCCAGCAAGCTATAATCTCTAACGACGATGGATGAGCAAGAGCCAGTACAAGTGGTCGAGCTTCGGATCAGCTACCGCTATGCCACCGCCCACCCCTGGGTGGTGCAGGCCATTGGAGGATTCTTATCCGCATATTTCATGGAACATCCGGGATTTCGCGTGCAACGACATATCGAAGAATTGGAGTCAGGCACACACCTATGGATATGCGAGGTGCCTCAGACCATGAAGGTCCTCAGACTCTTGAAGCGACTGATGGAAGATATTCCCCCCTGCCATGCCCAAGAGATCGCCACCGATTTGCCCGCACGACCTCGCTATCTCATCGATTGCCACGAGTGAAATAAAAGATAGGCGCGCGCGACAGGCGAGACTTGCGAGAAAAGTAGGACTGGTGGGCTGGACGACGGTTCAAAGTCAGAACTTCGAGGTTTTCTGAACTTCGAACCTAGAATTTTAAACGTCCCGTCGCGCTTTTCCCGCAAATCTCGCCCGTCGCGCTTGAATCAAACACCGGCGATTGCAGCAGAAACAATCATGAATGATGCGGGCCATACCCGTTGGGATTGCTACTCTGCCAGCGCCAGGCGTCGGCGCACATTGCACTGAGCCCGCGTTCTGCCCGCCAGCCCAATAACTTAAATGCCCGTTGCGGGTCGGCATAGCAAGAGGCAACGTCGCCGGAACGTCGAGGTGCTATCTTGTGAGGCACCGGCTGCCCGCTTGCCTGCTCAAATGCCCGTACGATATCCAACACACTGTAACCAATCCCTGTGCCCAAATTCACGGTCAAACATCCGGTCAGTTCTTGTGATCGCTCCAGAGCCGTCAGTGCTTTGAGGTGACCCAGGGCCAAATCCACCACATGAATGTAATCCCGGACCCCGGTCCCATCCGGAGTGGGGTAATCATGACCCCACACGTTGAGATAGGCCCGTCGCCCTACCGCGACCTGACCGACATAGGGCAACAAGTTATTGGGAATGCCCTGAGGATCTTCCCCGATCAAGCCACTGGCATGGGCACCAGCCGGGTTGAAATAACGCAGAATGCCGAGTCGCCACGATGCATCGCTGCGCTGTAGATCCCGCAACATCTCCTCGATGATCAACTTCGTACGGCCATAGGGATTGGTGGCAGAGAGCGGGTGATCTTCCGTAATCGGCAATTGAATCGGGTCACCATAGACGGTAGCAGAGGAACTAAACACCAGGGTCATCACCCCGCACTCCCCCATGGCTTCCAGCAGGCGCAGGGTCCCGGCTACGTTGTTGTCGTAGTAGGCCAGCGGCTGTGTCACCGACTCCCCCACAGCCTTGAGCCCGGCGAAATGGATCACCGCCTTTGCCCCGCTCTCGCGCAGCGCTGCCACGAGGGCAGCGCGGTCTCGGATGTCGCCGCGAACCAGATGGACTTTTTTCCCAGTGATCCGCTCCACCCGACCCAATGCTTCGGGATGGCTGTTGGAAAAGTTATCGAACACCGTGACGTCATAGCCTGCATCGAGTAGCTCCACGCAGGTATGTGATCCGATATAGCCGGCACCACCGGTGACAAAAATCATAGCTGCCTTCACGATTAAGAGATGAGAGTAAAACCTATCCGGACAACAGAACTACGTCAAGAAGTGACCGGTATCGTGCAGGACACCCTCCTCGGAATGCGTATCGGTTACTCGCGTGGGGCTCTCGGAATAAGCAAGACTAGCAGGGCGCACGAGATTGTATAGAATCCCATCTGTCCACATCGCGACTTTCTCGCGGGTCACGCAGTACGGTCTGTGGCCGCATGCAAACCCTGTCAGGCTTGAGGCTTATCTAATGCTGTAGGCATGGAGTCGCCGGAAAATTTCTTGCGTAGAAGTTTTCGGCCGAGAATCGTAATCCCCAATGCGAGCCCGAGCGAGAACGGAACGAACAATGCAGCAGCGAGATCCGCACTGCGCAGCCACCCCATTTCCTGAAACCCTTTGAAGATATAGGCCATGAGTCCGCTGAGATAGTAGGCAATCACAATAACTGACAAGCCTTCTACCGTGTACTGGAGGATGGCCTGGCTCTTCGTTGTCTTATCAACGCTGGCCAAGAGTGTCAGATTCTGGGATTCGAGTATGAGATCGACGCGGGCGCGAATGATAGAAATGACCCCTTCAAAACCGCTGCGAAGGGTATCGATACGTTTCAGGAGCTGTTGATAACCCTCCGCCACCCCTGTAATCCCGCTAAGGACATAGTCTGATAAGGGGCGGTAAGGGGGCAGTGTGCGTTCGTCTAGCGACGCCAGCGTCCGGTGTACAATCTTGTCGTAGGGAACAGAGGAAGACAGCTCGAAATGTAAGCCGCCCGCCAACCGAGTCGTCTTCAACAGATCTTGAGTCAGCCCGTTGAGCCACCGCTGCAGAGTCAGGGAATCGGCGTGGCCGATATGTCCTGTGATAATTTCACGCTGTTTCAAGTGCACCTGCTCAAACCTGTAGGCCTGATCAACAGCAGCCATAAACAGCGGTTTCTGCATAAGCAACAAGTGATAGTAGGTTTCGATCCTGACGATTGCATCGACAATGTCTTTCAGATGCGATCTGCTGGACCTCCCAGACCCGACACTGACCCAATAACGCTCACGCCCATGCTCATCCGGCGTGAAGCTGGTGACCAGTGAAGTCTCTTCATCTAGAATCCGGCTTCCATACAAAACCGGGCCTGGAAACTGCGGCCGCAACGCGTCGCCGACGGGCAAGGGATCGGTCATGAGCATGACGTCCAAGCGGCACACTTCCAAACCAAGCGGTGTGATTTGGGGCCGAGACTGCGGAAACGTCATCGGGCCAAAGGTCAACTTCTCAGCATGACCGGAGGGAATATGCCAGGTTTGATGACTGTAGTACTCTGTGTGCGCTTCCCAGATCATGATCAACTGATCACCAGCTGCATCCCCCTTCACGCCATACCCAAATTCTTCACGGATGACCATCGAATCTGCGGAAACCTTGAAGGCCTCCAGGAGAGACCTGAACTCGTCACGACTCGCTGCTCGCTGCACCGGCGGGTCGCTCATGCGAAATGCTTTATAGTGCACGTGCGCAGGAGCTCTCAGCCACTCAGCCAATGGCATCTGTGGCCGTTCGTGCAGCTTCCGCATCAGTTCGCCGGTATCCGGCTTGGTAATCTCAGGCTCGGCCATACGAGAACCCTACGAGGTGAATGGGAAATGGAAAACGGCGCCAGGCTACTGCCTTGTTGGCAGTCCTGTCAACCGATCGACAGGGAATATCTGCTGAAAGGGGCATTGCATACGGTGACACACGCACAGCCGGGGCGGCAGTTGCGGACTAGAACACACACCGCTTTGTGCCAATGACCAGGCCCACAGCCATGTACCCCCTGCGTGAACCAATTTCATGTCGTGGAGGCTTATGTAGCCTTACCCGTTACAATCGTCTTACTACCCGTCATTTCCGGTTTGCACAAAAGTGTGAACCATAGAAAGCCAGTGGTCCCTGCTGTTAGAGAAGCGAACAGAATGGCCATCTTTGCGGCGTTTATCAGCTCCATATCTCCAACGAAGGCGAGATTGCCAATGAAAATTGACATCGTAAATCCGATCCCGCCGAGGATTCCCGCACCTGAAATATGCCGCCACTTCACATCGGGTGGCAAGCGGGATATGCCGCTCGCCACGGCAAGATAACACAAGAAGGTCACCCCCAAAGGCTTGCCAAGCATTAAACCCGCAATGATGCCGACGCTGTTCGTGCTCGCCATATTGTATAGCCAGTCCGTACCAACAACGATGCCCGTATTTGCCAATGCGAAAATAGGCAGAATGATGAACGCGGCGGGTATGTGCAAAACATCTTCGAGCTTGTGGGAAGGTGACTTGAGGTCGTTATCTTTGTGGGAGAATGGGATTGCAAAGGCAAGCACCACGCCGGCAACTGTTGCGTGAATACCTGATTTCAGCATAAGAAACCACATCAACCCGCCGCCAAGCAAGTACGGAAAGAGGGACATGACTCGAAAGAATCGATTTAACGCAAACAGCAGGATCCAAACCCCTACAGCACCAACAAGATACCAAAATGAAAGTTGCGCCGTGTAGAAAACGGCGATAAGAACGATCGCGCCCAAATCGTCTATGACTGCGAACGCCACAACAAACACTTTCAACGACGCGGGAATACGGTTCCCGAGAACGGCCAGAACGCCAAGAGCAAATGCAATGTCCGTAGCCATCGGGATTCCAAATCCGGCTTGCATTGATGTGCCTGCATTGATCGACCAATGAATCAGCGCGGGTGCAACCATTCCGCCGGTAGCCGCAACAATCGGTAACAGCGCGTTCTTAAGCTGGGCCAGTTCACCGCTGTACAATTCGCGCTCGAGTTCCAACCCAACGAGTAGAAAGAAAATCGCCATCAGCCCATCGTTGATCCAGTGCTCAAGATTAAGTCCTCCGACATCCACCTGCCAGAAGCTCACATAGGCTGCGCCGAATGAGGAGTTTGTTACCAGAAGGGAGAACAGGGTACAAATGATCAACAGGCCGCCGCTCGACTTTTCCGAGTCGAAAAATTTATTGAACGTAGCTGATAAGCGTTGCTGGGCAATGTCCATAGTGGTCCATTAGATAAAAAGGCCTGCGACCAAAAAGCGCAGGGGTCTCAACCCACCACGATGCTGCTGCCTACTTCATACAGGCTAACTTGTAGCGATGAAGACAACCACACACCCGGGGTCATGCTATATCTTTTGCGATGATATGATGTGGAGTCATTGTCGCACCCCCATCCAGTTCCCTGGATTGATGTGAAACGGACACGACAATACCATAGATCTGGAAAGTCAATCAGCCTGAAAGCACACTCGAAGTAACGGGCAAGACATGGTGGCGCAGCCCTTCGCTTTAACCACCTCCCGAAACGACCTTTTGGGAAATTAACGGCCAGAATGATTGCAGAATGGAGGGGGAACGGGAGCGGTGTTTAAAAAGGCTACGACGAGTGGCTCGAGACAGGAAGGTTGAACAGTAAACGAATACCTACCAGGTACATGTTGGTGCAGGAATCTACCGGAATGAGACGGGTCCAACGGACTTCTCCCAGCTTGGTCAACTCCTCTCTCTTCATCGCCGGCGGCACTTGAATCTCAAACACCTGCTGTCTGTCAACTTTTTCAGGAAGCAACAGCAGCATGCCTCCAATACTCCGGTTGATCGAGTACCCTGCCCCTTCTGTCAACTGTACCGTACTTCCGTCCACGAACCGCATTAATTCATAGGGGTAAATCTGCACGCAGGACAGCCGTTCGCTATCTCTTCTCTTTTGATGAGTGACCATATCAAGCTCCAGATTTGTACGCGCTAAGACCTGACACGTTACGGCAGATTGTCCACCAATGCCGCGACACCTACAAGCCTACTTTCGTAGGCCACGTTACTCTAAAGGTGCCAGAAGTCTTTTCAGCCAACCAGGCCCACACTACGCGAATCGCACCGTTTGAAATACTTCTTCCTCTCTTGCGCCTTTCCCTCAACAGAAAGTGGTCCCGGCTTCCCGTACTGCACGCATCAAACAATACATATTCCTATCGCGCGCATTCCGCGGGCAGGAAGACGACCAGGCTACCCGTAGTTTTCTCCTCTGGCAGGTGTTAAAACATATCACTGATACGTCGCGCCGGGTTTTGAACAACAGAAGGAACGTCTATGTCTTTCCCGATTGAGAAATCGTCGTCCGATGAATTGACCAGGGAAGTGGCCCGACGGCGCACCTTTGCCATTATTTCGCACCCGGACGCAGGGAAAACCACACTCACCGAAAAGCTCCTGCTCTACGCCGGCGCAGTCCACCTGGCCGGAGCGGTGCAGGCGCGGTCCCATCAGCGTGCGGCGAAATCGGACTGGATGGAGCTGGAGCAGGCGCGCGGAATTTCGATCACATCCACCGCACTCCAGTTCGATTATCAGGGAGTGCGGATCAATTTGCTTGACACGCCAGGCCACCAAGACTTCAGTGAAGACACCTACCGTACTCTCATGGCCGTGGATAGCGCAGTCATGGTGCTCGACAGTGCCAAAGGCATTGAGCCACAGACCAAAAAACTATTCGCCGTCTGTCGCAAACGCCATATCCCGATCATGACCTTCATCAACAAGATGGACCTGCCGGGACGCCATCCGTTCGAACTGCTGGAGGAGATCGAGCAGACGTTGGGCATGTCGGCAGTCCCGTTCAATTGGCCCATCGGGGAAGGGTCCGGGTTTCAGGGGCTGTACGACCTTCAGGAACCTCAGGTCCTGTTCTTTCAGCGAACACTGCATAACCAACATCGAGCCCCGATGAGGGTGGAAACCTTTCCCCATCCAAGCCTGGTGGCGACGCTCGGAGAAGCCTACGGTCCCTTACAGGAGGAAATTACCCTACTAACCGGCGCCGGCACACAGTTCAATCGCGAGCGCTTTCTCACCGGCCAGCTCACGCCGGTGTTCTTCGGAAGCGCTCTCACGAACTTCGGTGTCGAACCGTTCCTGGACGCCTTCCTTCAGCTTGCACCCCCTCCCGGACCGCGCACGAGTTCTGAAGGGCTGGTGCAGCCGACGAATGCCAAGTTTTCCGGCTTTGTGTTCAAAATCCAGGCAAATATGGACCCCCAACACCGCGATCGAATGGCATTTCTACGAATCGTGTCTGGTCGTTTCGAAAAGGATATGATGGTGTATCATGCAAGGCTGGACCGGAAGATTCGGATGACACGGCCGCACCGGCTCTTTGGCCGTGACCGTGAAACGATTGAAGAGGCCTACCCGGGCGATGTCGTCGGTCTCGTAAACCCCGGCCTCTTTTCCATCGGCGACACACTCTGCTCCGGCAATCCTCTCGCCTTCGATGCGATTCCACAATTTCCCCCCGAGTGCTTCGGCCTGCTCAGGAGCCAAGACCTCACGAAACAGAAGCAATTCCAGAAGGGGCTTCAGCAGCTCGAAGAAGAAGGGGTCATGCAGGTGTTCTACTCACCCGATCACGTACGCCGAGAGCCGGTCCTAGCAGCCGTGGGAGAATTGCAATTCGATGTTGTCGCCTCACGCCTCGAAACCGAGTACGGGGTCAAGACCCTCGTCGAGCGGATGCCTTTTGCGCTAGCCCGCTGGGTGAGCGCCGATCCAGACGTGCTGGCCGGCATCTACTGGCCGCAGGACACGCGCCGGCTCGTGGATCGTGACGGCCGCATGGTCATACTCTTCGGCTCCGAACGGCTGCTCGCCTACTGCATGAAAGAGTATCCTTCCCTCAAATTTCAGATGCGGGAGGAAGTAGAACAGACAGAATAATAGCTGAGCATGAGGGGCATCCGGTCGATCTAGGTTCTCTCATTCGCTGGTTTGTATAGTGTCTTTTGTTCTTCGAACCAACCCAATAAAAAAACAAGACACCCCAGATCGACCTACCAGTTCGCACGCTTCGCTCTTCACGCTCCGAGGACCCTCCTCTTTTTTTCTCTGTTCTATCTGTAGGCATACAGCTACATCTTCATCTCCTGATAAATACTAGGATTAGCTCAGCACCGCTACAATCTCGAACAGTATCCCTTTGCCCCCATCGATATTCCTCTCACCAGGGCTGATTTTTTTGATTTTTTCCACTGACTTTCCTCCTCCCCGACGGCACGTACCTTGCGTAATCACAAAACCAAATGGTGCGAATGAGCTACTGACTCACATCTTCGACTACTCCTCAGACGACCGAACCAGTGGAGCAATCAGCATAGACGCTTCCGCTGAAGCAGTTACTCTGAAATCGGTGTGGCTACTGCCGAACGACCTGCTAGAGGAGCAACAGCATGAACTGGGTAAGAGCCATCGTCGGTCTTCTTGTGTGGTGGTCTAGTACCGCGTGGGGTGCCACGTTGACCTGGACTGCTAATAATGAACCGGATCTGGCGGGATACCGCGTCTATCAATGCAGTCAACAACCCTGCACACTCACGTCTGGCACGGCGTAAATCCTCATTACGCTGGGGAAGGTGACCAGTATCAATATTGGAACGCCGACAGTGACCCAATACTACTTCGTGACGGCTTATGATCAGGCCAATAATGAGTCGGGGAGTAGCAACCTGGCAACCTTTACAC
>JACAFD010000274.1 GCA_013388555.1 Nitrospirota bacterium
CACTCGCGTCCTTTGCCCTGCCCCATCCGTACCGACCGCGTATGCTCATGCAAAGGCGGTCAGGTTGCCGGGGACCTGGCTCACTCGATACGCGAGTGCATGGTCAGAGAGCCCATGCACATATTCCATCGTCGTGTGGTCGGCAATTTTTCCGGTCAAGATGATCATTCGCGCTTTTTAAACAGAACCGGCTTGAATTCGGCCAAAACCTTTACTCCTTATCAGCGGGGGCTGCAAGGAAAAAAATGACCTGAGGATGGTATACGTGTAGGCGCGTGCCGCCCGCGGGTGTCATAGTTGAACCAGGCGCAGCCGCGTTTTTCATCGCCCTTGGAATAGTGGTAATTGATGAATACCAGCGTGGGGCGGCCATGTCTGACCATGTGCTGAATCTGCTCTGTCATGACCTCGCCGAAGTGTGGCCAACCTAGGTCGAAGCGTCCGCCAAGATTGCGGAAGGGCTGGATGATGCCGGACGGCGTGTGGGTATCGACGGAAAGGTTGATACGACCATCCATGCATTTGAGCGCGGCGATCGCCAACGGATGCTCAGCCATATACCGTTGCCGGGCGATAGTGGCATCGGGGCTGGAAAACGACGCCGAATGCTGGCGTGCGTGCTCCATCAGCCATTCTATGCGGTGGGAAATAGGTTTATGGTGAGTGTCCATGGGGGATCTTGTGCTGGATTTGCACAACGAGAAGCAAGTGGGACTCTAAATCAGGGATCGAAATTCGGTGCCGCTCGACTGGATCCAAGATGCCTGTCTTTCGCGTTGGAATCCTCTCCACGATTCACGCAAGGTCCTTACTCACGCTCAGGCATTTTGTATAGACATCACCCTTGATACAAGTCTGAGCCTCTTGCTACAAAGCAAAAGTTTTGTCAAAATGTGACATAATGGCATTGCAGTGACATAATGGCACTGCACAGTACCAACTAGAACTTGCCATGCGGGAGTGGCCGAGAGTGTTCTCCGGTCACCTAGGATTGGGACGGATCGCGGTAGTCGTCTTCCTCCTTCAGGATGTCGACGATACAAGGCGACATGCTGACGCATTCTTTCTCCTTCTTATCGTCTTGGTTACGCAAGCGGGGTTATCCATCTGCAAGGTGTGCCGCTTGAGGGCGGCCTTGCGTGTGCAGAATTTGGCCTAGGGTAGGGACAACGAGCATAACCTGTGCTGCCATCATGATCCCCCTACCATTGGGGGGCCGAAGCTGACGCAGAATCACCGAGCTGAGCGGTGGTATCCATATACGCCCGGAAGTCAGGGAAGGGTCATTCCGCCACGTACTACTATGTGATCTCCGTTTGAGAGTAACGAGAGGCCAGTGAGTACTGAGGAATTTTCAGAACAGCACGGCGTAGGCACCCAATCGGAAGATGCCTCCAAGTCTTCGCTGAATGAGACAGCGCGTGAGGAGCTTCGAGCCCTGGTGTCACAGGCGGTCGAGGCCATTCCTCCGAACTGGCCGCTGCGGACGTTCGCCTATCGCAATCCCTTGATCGGGTTCGAACATTTGCCCTTTGATGAAGCCGTCTCGCAAGCGAAGCAAGTGATTGGCGGAGAAGGCTATCTCTCTACGGCGGAGTACCGAGCATGCTACGCCGAGGGACGGATTTCCGAGAAGGAGCTGTTGAGCGCCCTGCGATCGCGGGTGCCGGAGCTCGCATCGCAGGACAGTATTCGGGCCGGCGAGCGGAGTCTCAATCTGGAAGAGATTCTCCTCGTCCACTTTGTGTACGGCATCGATCCGCTCGACCCGAAATTATGGCCATGGCAACTCACGGAGGAAGACGCCACCCACCGTATCCGTCCTGATGTTCCCCAGTCCATCAAAGATCGTCTGAGATCACGCGCGGCGGGGCCCGACCCTGAAGCGGTCTATATCCGTGCGCTGTGGTCCTGGGCCTTGAAGGCGCTCGGTCTCTCTGAAGATGGATCGACCGGCAACCACGGGCATCCCCCCGCAACGGCCAAGGCTGGAGGATCCGTCCACGCCGAGCATGGCCCGACGCGGCAGCGCCTCCGCACCGCAGCCGAGATCATCGACGATCTCACCGACTCTGATCTGAAACGAGAGATCAACGAACACATGATCAAGTGGTGCGCCGCATTCGTGGATGAAGGCATGGCGGATTGGTCGATGCCCTCACGCAGGCACGGATTTTATCGTGCCTGGCGGGATCTCGCGTCGCGCGAGGCTGCTCGATGGACTCTCGGGATCTCCGACTGGGCTCGAAAGGTGGAGGCGCTCCCAGACCGCCCTGAAGATGCCCTCGCGTCCAGCCTTCACCGCCTGCGGGTCCCCGACCAGCAACGGGAAGAGTATCTGCGTCGGCACCTCACTCGGTTACCCGGCTGGGCCGGCTATATTCGCTGGCGAGCCAAGAACCCGGATTATCCTGAACAGGGCCGTCACCCGATCGATCCGCTGGAATACCTGGCCGTGCGCGTGTTTTACGAGGCTGAGCTGGCCGAGAAAGTCTGTCGGAGCGAGTTGCGCATCAACCCGACACTTCCCGATCTCCTCGAACGCGCGCGATCCCATGACCTGGAAGGCATCGACTCCCACGCGCACGACGCGTACACGGAAACCGTCTGCCGGGACGTCTGGCGCCTCTTCCACGTGGCTCAATTTCTCGAACTTCGCCCGGGGGATCTTCAACACCTGTCATCTGCGGATGCCAGGTCGGTGCTATCCTGGCTTGATCGGTTCCCTTCTGACGCGCTTCGTCCTGTGTGGCACGAGGCCTACGAGAAAGAATATCGAAACTCGCTGATGACGAAGCTGGTGAGTGAGAGGCAGCGATCCGCAGCCTACACAAATCACGAGCGGCCGAGACCCCGAGCGCAAGCCGTGTTCTGTATCGATGCCCGCTCCAAGCCGTTCCGCCGTCATCTGGAAGCCCAGGGCGATTATGATACGATTGGATTCGCCGGATTCTTCGGCACGCCGATCGACTACCGAAAACTCAATCGTGAGGAAGATCTCCTCCTCTGTCCCGTGCTGATCAAGCCAAAATATGTGGTGAAGGAGGAACCGCGGTGGGCTCAGGATCCCGAGGTCCAACGCTATCTGCTCGGGGACCGCTGGACCCAGTTCGTCCGGCACCTGTTTCACCAGGCCAAGGCGAACCCCGCCAGTTCCTATCTCACGTTCGACCTGTTCGGGTTGGTGTTCGGACTGGCGATGCTGGGAAAGACCCTGTTCGTGAAGCCCTATGAGCTGGTGCGCACGGCGTTGCGTCACTGGCTCACCCCACCGATCCCGACCAAAATCCCGGTGGAGAAATTCCCTGAACAAGAGCGTGAGGCCTATGTCGACGGCAACGAGCGGGCGTGCATCGCCGAGGTGCTCGAGCAGCGGATCGGCGGTCGGAACATCGTGGGCATTCTCTCGCAGGAGGTCCTGGAAGAATTCCGGCTCGCCGCCCTTCGGGAGCCGGAGGATCACAGCCACGCGACGCGACAGACCACAGCGTCCGAGCGGCTTGGTCTTTCCCCAGCGCAAGAGCATGCCGTATTGGAGGAACTCCGATA
>JACAFD010000041.1 GCA_013388555.1 Nitrospirota bacterium
CCACCTGATCCAGCCTCTCCATGGCGATGGGTACAACGTCCGGTGGTAACGCCAGATAGAACACTCGGTTCTCCGGCATGTTGTGCGCATGCTCCAACCGTCGGAGGTACATAGCCAATGCCCCATAGTCTTGCATTCCCCCTTCATGCAGGGGCTGGTAGTACAGACACTCCTCGCACCAGACGCGCAGCTCCGACTCATTAGGCCAACCAGCCTGCTGCAGACCTTCGATGGCCCAGCGCCGGAATTCCTCTTCGCCCATCTCGGGTTTGGCGGCGCCGACGATCAGCGTGTTGCGGCTTTCCAGGATTCCCTGATCCCGCAAATGGTACAGCGCCGGAAGGAGCTTCCGGCGCGTCAGATCGCCGGTCGCACCGAGGATGATAAAGACGTGGGGCTCAACCTGATGTTCCGCCATGTGCAAATCCCTCTCTGTGAACGGCCAACAACCCCCTGCAGGATATTGAAACGACTCACCTGTATGTGAAGACCGTTATTGGGTCTATTCAGTCTTTCCCGTGTGTTTGGCTGAACCAGATTAGGCGGATAAACCGGATAGCCCGAAAAGACCCGATCAGCTACATCCAGCCGTTTCGCTCAGCTCTCCCGGATGAGCGCGGCGACCAAGCTGTGCCCGCCAATCTGTCCTGTCGATCAATCGCCGGTTGCAACGGTTGGTGGAGACTTCGGAGCGGCAGTTCGCCCTTCAATCCACTGATACAGCACCGGCAGGACCACAAGAGTCAGGAACGTTGAACTGACGAGCCCACCGATCACCACGACGGCCAGAGGCCGTTGAACCTCCGATCCAATCCCCTGAGAAAGGGCGAGAGGCACAAGTCCCAGCAACGCGACCAACGCCGTCATCAAGACGGGCCGGAGACGCATCACACAACCGGTCAGCACCGCCTCCCGAACATCCTTTCCCTCCTGCTGGCGAAGCGAATTGATATAGGATACCAGCACGATGCCGTTCAATACGGCCACGCCGAACAGGTTGATGAATCCGACGGACGCCGGCACGCTCAGATACTCTCCCGTAATCCATAACGCGACGATTCCTCCGATCAACGCAAAGGGGAGATTGAGAATGATCAATGCCGCCTGCCTCAGCGAGGAAAACGACGAGAACAGGAGCACGAAGATCACAGCGATGGTGATCGGAACGATGATCTTGATACGGGCCATGGCCCGTTGCATATTTTCGAACGATCCGCCCCAGACGACATAGTATCCCTCCGGGAGCCGGACTTCACGGGCCATCCGCTCCTGCGCCTCAGCGACAATACCCCCGATGTCCCGTCCATGGGTATTGAAGCTGACCGGCAGGTACCGCTGGAGATGTTCGCGGTTGATCCGTCCGGGTCCCTCGTGCATCCGTATGGTACCGAGATCGCTGAGTGGAATGAAGGCCCCATTGCGGTCCGACAGTCGAATGTTCCCGATCGTCTCGATACTGTTCCGATACTGTTCCGGAAACCGAACGATCAAATTGAAGCGTCGATTCTCTTCGTACACCCTGGTTGCGGCTTCTCCTCCGACCGCGGTGGCGATGATTTCGCGTATATCCGACACGTTGATACCGTGCCGCGCGATCCTACTCCGATCGATTTCGATCGTGATGTAAGGCTGCCCGAAGAGTTGCTCTACTTTGAGATCCTTCACGCCTCGAATCGTGCGGAGAATGCCGGCGATCTGATCCCCCGTCTGACGCAGTACGTCCAGATCATGCCCGAACAGTTTGACCGTCACCTCTGCGCGCACCCCGGAAATCAATTCGTCCACTCGCTGCTGGATAGGCTGGCTGAGGAGAAAGTTGGCACCGGGCACCCGTGCCAACCGCTCACGGACCTTCTCTTTCAACCCCACCATGGTGGGAGCCGTCGTCCACGTATCCATCGGATGCAACCTCGCGACGGAATCGCTTTCATTCGGTTCCTGCGGATCATTCGCCAATTCCGTGCGTCCGATCTTGGACACCATCATTTGCACCTCGGGAAACTCCATGACCGCCTGTTGCACCTCTTTTTCAATCTTGATCGATTGCTCCAACGAGATGCTCGGCAAGCGGATCGTAAGGGGGGCCATGGTGCCTTCATTCAGAATGGGGACAAACTCCGTCCCTAAATATGGAAAGAGTGCAATACTGCCTGCCAGCGTAAGCGCAGTCGTGGTCAGTACGATGATCCGATGTCCTAAGGCCCAGCGCAGCAGGGGGATATAGGCGCGCTTGGCCCATCGGAGCACCAGGGGATCCGGGTCGTTGTGGCCTGCCCGCAAAGACAGGTAACACAAGACCGGCGAGAGGGTGATCGAGAGGATGAGCGACACCATGAGGGCGATCATGATGGTATAGGCCATCGGCTTGAACATTTTGCCTTCCATGCCTTCGAAAGAGAGTATCGGCATAAAGACGATGATGATGATCACAATGCCGAAGACCACGGGTCGTGCGACTTCCCGGCAGGCATTGAGGATGATGGACTTCCTGGGCAGGCCCTGATGACGGGGATCCGACAGATGCCGGTGGACGTTTTCCACCACCACCACAGACGCGTCGACCATCATGCCGATGGCGATGGCCAGACCTCCTAGAGACATCAGATTAGCCGTGAGACCGAACTGATCCATCACGGAGAACGTCACGAGCGGCGTCAAGATGAGGGTCGCCGCCACGATCAAGGCGCTTCTCGTATCGCCCAGGAACAGGAATAGCACAACCACGACCAGGAGAATCCCCTCCCCCAGCGCCTTATAGACGGTCTTCAAGGCAGCGGAGATCAGTTCGATACGATCATAAAATGGAATGATCCTCCATCCTGGAGGCAGCAGCCTCTTGTCCCGTATCTCGTCGAGCTTGGCCTTGATGCCCTCCACGACGTCGCGGGCGTTTCCGCCGCGCAGCATGAGCACGATTCCTGCCACCACCTCACGTTGACCGTTCAGGACGACCGCGCCATGGCGAATGGCATGGCCGATCTGAACCTGGGCGACGTCATGGATGTGCACCGGAGTGCCTCCCACTTCCTTCACGACGATGTCCTCGATGTCGCTCAGTTTCCGGATCATCCCAACGCCTCGGACAATATACTTTTCAGCATGGGTCTCTAGGATGTTGCCTGCGGCATTCGCATTATTGTTTGCCACGGCAGTGAAGACATCGTGCAGAGAGATGTCGTACTTGTGCAACAGCCCCGGTTCGACGAGCACCTGGTACTGTTTGACATACCCTCCCTGCGAATTGACATCGATGACTCCCGGGACGCTCTTGAGCACCGGCCGGATAACCCAATCCATCGTGGTTCGCTGCTCGATCAATTCATGTTCCACCGCGGTGCTGTCCAGACCGGCATGGGGGGGGCTCTCCAGATAGTACTGATACACCTCTCCCAGTCCGGTGCTGTTCGGCGCCATGCTCGGTTCAGACCCTGGCGGTAAGTTCTCCTGGACTTCGATCAACCGTTCAAGCACGAGTTGGCGGGCCAGGTTGATGTTCATGGTATCGTCGAACACCACCGTCATTAACGACAGTCCGACTTTGGTGAGCGAGCGTAGTTCCGTCAGATGCGGAACCCCGGTGAGTTGCTGTTCGATGGGAAAGGTCACCAGGCGCTCGACTTCCTCAGGTGACAAGCCAGGCGCTTTCGTGACCACTTGGACGAGCACGCTGGTCACATCGGGAAAGGCGTCGATCGGAATGGTGCGGAAGGCATATGCCCCCAGAAGGGTGAGAAACCCGGCGAATGTAAGGATCAAGACGCGACGACGGAGAGAAAACTCAAGAAGTTTGTCGACCATGCTCAGTCTTTAGGCTTCAATAGCTCGGATTTCAAGATAAAGGCTCCTTCCCGGACGACCGTTTCTCCTTCCTTTACCCCTTCGAGAATCTCGGCAAAGGTCTCGTTCTTGTCGCCCGTTCTGATCGTCCTTGCTTCAAAAACCCCGGGTTCCTTCTGCACAAACACAAAGGTGCGATCCCGATCACGCTGGACTGCTGCCTCTGGAACGACCAGGACATCTTCTGGCTCGGACAGGACACGGATTGTGGCGAACATCTCCGGCTTCAGACGACCGGTGGGATTCGCCACGGTCAAGCGCACCGCCATGGTCCGCGTCGCTGTGTCAAGGACATCGCCGACATAGGTGACGGTCCCATTGAACACTTCGTCAGGGTACGCAGGCACATGGATCTCCACCGGCTCATTGGGAGAGACGGTCGCGCGGTGTAAGTAGGAGATATCCTTTTCCGCCACATTGCCCACGACCCACACTGTCGAAAGATCGGCAACCACAAACAGTTTGTGTGTGGGATCGACCAGTTCGCCTTTGGTGAGATCACGCCCGATCACCCGGCCGGCGAAGGGCGCCACGATGGGAATCTGCGAGCGGATCTTCTGGGTCTGCTCCAGGGTCCGAATCTCCTTGTCCTCCATGCCCAGCAACCGGAGTCCCTCGTGCGCCTCCTGGGCCTCGGCACGGACACTGATCATCTCTCCTTCGCGGCGCTGCAGCTCCGCCTGGCCGATGACTTTCTCTTCGTACAGATACTTCGCCCGTTGAAAGGCCTGTTCCGCCACATGCCGTCGCGCGCGGGCCTTTAGATATGCAGACTGGGCGAGTCCGAGATCGCTGCTATGGAGCACCGCCAGCAGCTGCTTGGGCAAGACTGCCTGTCCCAAATCGGCATGGACCTCAGCCACCCGCCCACGGACGAGGGTCGTAATATTCGCCAATGCGTTCTCATTCGGCCGTACAACGCCGGGAAAGTCACGATAGGTGCGAAAGGCCGTTCGGCTGACCCGCTCCATCAATACACCGGACTTGGAGATCTCTTCCAACGGAAGCCGAACAAGATGGACATTGTCCGACGAATGTTTCTGTCCGTTTCCTTCTGCCGGGGCAGGCGCGCGGTCGCAGCCCATGGGAGAGAGCAACAGAAGCAGGCCACAGCATAGCCTGCGCAGCAGACTCAGGCAGTTTCGCGGACGCGCATGATGCCCGTATTGAGTGATCCCATGGCTAGGAGAACATACTAGGTTTCTCATCAGTTCCCTTCGCAACTAGAGTGGACCGCCCAGGGCTCGCTCAAACCGCGTGAGCGCCAGGGAAAGATCGAAACGCGCTAGATTGTAATCCACGGTAATCTGGCGTTGAACCCGTTGGGCGTCGAGGACGTCCAAGAGGCTGGAAGCGCCCTGGCGAAAGCTCAATTGGGCAATGCGTAGCGCCTCTTGCGCTTGTTTGAGGAGCCCCTCTTCGTACACAAGAATCTGCTCCTGCGCCGTTTCCGCCTCGCGCGCATGTTGATTAATTTCCCGGCTCAGATCATTTCTGGCTCGAATCAGCTCCGCTTCTTCTTTTCGCTGCGTGCCGAGTGCCGTCGCGATATGTCCCTGCTGCCGATACCAAACAGGCGTCGGCACACTCAGTCCCCCCAACACCGCCTCACGGCCTATTTCTCTGGCAAACCCGCCCCACAGGGTCACGTTCGGCACACGGCCCTGCCGTTCCTTGGAGACGGTGAACTCCGCCTGCTCTACCAATTTCCCATGGCGCTGAAGGATGGGATGTTGCGAGAAGTCCCTCGCCGCCATCTGCTCCGGGTCCAGACGCTCACGGAGTGACCGGAAATCTCCTTGCACCTTGTATCGCGACCCCAAGCCTCCTGCTGTTAAGGTATCCAACCCGACCAGTCTCACGCGCACGGCATTCTTGGCTCTCGTCAACTCCTGTTTGGCTTTGAGGACCTCCACTTCCGCCTTTACCACTTCGAATTGCGCTCCCTCACCGGATCGGACGCGGGCTTTGACAATCCGCGCCACATCCTGAACGATCTCCAAATTCTGCTGAAGAAGGTCTACGGTCCGTTCCGCCAGTAGCAGTTCGTAGAATGCCGTCTTCACCGCCGCGATGAGATTGAGTTTGGATTCTTCGAGGCCGACCGTCGCGCCGACGAGACCAGCGGCTGCCGCGTCCTGACGGGCCGCCCGCATGCCCGGGTATTCCACCGGCTGATACACGGTGACGCTATGCTCGATCCTATTGTCCCCGGTGCTGGGGTCGCGGATTAATCCATTCGCCGTCTGGTAGCCGACCGTGGGATTGGGATAGGCGCCGGCCTGGGTCCGCAACCCCTCATTCTGTAGGATCA
Source organism: Nitrospirota bacterium (assembly GCA_013388555.1). GTDB lineage: Bacteria > Nitrospirota > Nitrospiria > Nitrospirales > Nitrospiraceae > Palsa-1315. Next base: position 6,152 of record JACAFD010000041.1, read on the forward strand.
CACTCTGAGCGCCTGCGATCAGCGGGTTCCGTTCCAACGCCAAGTCGATGATGCGGTCGAGTTCAAACGTAGGCGTCGGTTCTTTCGCCTGAACGAGGGACGGTAGCAGCGCCCCACTCGTTCCCGCTACCATTACGGTCATCAACGCTATGACCCAATTTAAAAATCGCGCCGGCATATGCTGCCTCCTTCGGAGTCACGATGAGATCGTCCGATCGAGATCGAAAACGGAACAGACCATCGAGGTTGCGCTAGCTCAGTGAGGTCGGAGGATGTAAGAGGCGGGAAACCAGCAGGGCAGGGGGAGGAATCTCGTTCATCCAGGCATGCAAACGGCTGGATCCGCAATCCTGCACACTCACTCTAGAAGCGACATACTCATCCGGCGTCTCTTGTGGCGAATCGCCCTCGGATTCGGCCACCGCCCCGCTGTCACTGAATCCGCAAGCTTGTTCATGCCCGGCTCCACCTATTGACCCGCATGTGCTCTCGACAGCCCACCCGATCTGTTCAACCGGGAACAGGCTGCACAACAGCAGCGTGAGGACC
>JACAFD010000275.1 GCA_013388555.1 Nitrospirota bacterium
CATCGCAGTTCGCGATCATTTCTTCCGCGCTCCCAGTGGTCAACACCCCGGCTCCAGGCGCATACCGGCGGATTTCCCGGGTGGCGCGCTCGACATTTTCGTTCGGGTGAAGCTTGAAGATAAGTTGCCTCCGGCCCGCGACCTCGACAGCTCTTCGAATGAAGGCCTTGCGGTCCTCGCGCCGGAATGTCTCCCTCAGCGCCGATGTGCAGGCCAGCGCGTAGTGCATATGGGGGAAGTCGTTGCTGCAATATCGCCGGCAGTCATCGAAATTGGGTATTCCCGTAACGACGATCTTCTCGGGGCGCGCGCCTCTTCGGATGAAGAAATCGCGATATCCCTCGCTTGCGACACAGAAAGCCCGGTAGGCATCGCTCAGACCGGTCATCCCCGTATCCGCCATCCATCGAGGGAGGAATCGGAGGCGCTTGACGAGGCGAAACATCATGGATTCCGGGTCGATAATCCCCTCCTGAACCAGTACGATCCTGTTGCCGCGAATGTTCTTCTGTAGGTACACGTCCGAGCAGGTAACCACCAGGTCGTAGGGCCCATTCTTTCCCTGGTAGTCGATGGGAAGGCCATGATCTTGAAGATACCTCCGGCAGCGTCCCACCGCCTTATTACCCGCGATCGTGAACTCGATCACCCCGAGTCTTCGAAGAATTTCGTCAAAGCCGTGCACATAGTAGGGCGAGAAGGACTGCTCGTACTCGCGAAGGTGCTGGGAGACCTGATGCATCTGGGTTGTCTGATTCATCGAACCACATATAAAGAATATCCTTTTTCTCATCGCGCACCTCCCGCCGCTGCCTGGGCGCACAGCGCCCATTCTCCCGGGGCAGATGATACTATACTGTCTTCCCGCGATTCTCGCATTCGCCTACCGCCTGCGTACCCAATCGCAGCAAAGACAGGCCGATTGCAGCAGTTTGTGTTCTCGATCAGGATCACGGCGGGCAAGGGAAGATGGTGTCGGTAGTAAGGATAAAAGATCAGGGGAGTCTTCGCCAACGACAACAAAGACCTGGTTATCCTGTCCCGTGCATTGAGAATCATGTTGCCTCTTCGCTCCATGTGGTTATCGTCATGCCAAGAACGAAGACCACGGCAGCGAAAATCCCTATGACGGCGGCGCATCTTAGCGCGGCCATGTTGTCCACAGACACCATGGATGCCCGGAGCCCCTCGTTCACGTAGTAGAGAGGCAGTATCCTGGCAAACTTCTGCAGGAACCCCGGCATCATCTCGACCGGGAAGAAGGTCCCCGAGAGGAACATCATCGGGAACATGAGGGCGTCTGCCGCGGCGGCGGCGCTCTCCGCCTCCTTTGCGACGCGGGTGAGGATCATCCCGAGCCCGACGAACGCAAAGACGTCAAGCGCAACAAACACCGGGAGCCAGGCATTGATCTCAAGGCTGACGTCGAACACGCCGTAGCTCACCAGCAACATCGCAGTCGTGGACAGCGCTGCGAGGATAAACTGGTACAGGATGTTCGACAGGATCCATTCGGTACGGGTGATGGGGGTGGTGGCCAGCTTCCTGATGATGCCCTTCTGCCGGAGCTCCGCATTCACGTTTACCGCACCGAGCAGGCTCGCTGTCATCACCGCCATGGCGATGATCCCCGGGACGAAAAACTCGATGAACCGGTATTTCTTTGCAAGGATCGATGTCTCCGCCGACTTGATGAACGGCGGTTTTCCGGACATTTCCTGATTTATCCCGGCAAGCACCATGTTCAGGACCTGGATCTTGGTGGTGACCCCAAAGGAACTCGGGTCGTGTATCTTCGTGAGGGTAACGAATGCATTGGGGTCGTCGAGCCCCATCCTGTGCATCAAGGACTCTTCAAAGCCTTTGGGAATAATGAGGACAAGGTTCCGCTTGGTGTCCTTGGCATATTGTGCTGCGCTGATGGCAGGGGCGACCTGGGTCATCTTGAATCTCCCGCTGAGACCGATAGCCTTTGCCAGCTGTGCGGACGACTTCGTCTGGTCGAGATCCTGTACGTCCAGATCGAAGATCTCGTTGTCCCTTTCCATGAAAATGGTGCCGAACACGAGGATCAGGATCACCGGGAAGGCAATCCTGAAAAAAACGACCGTCTTATCGCGGTAGAAGCTCTTGATGCTCACGACGAGATTTGCTCCGATAACGCGCAGGTTCATTCCGCCCCTCTTTCCCCGGCGGGTTCCTCGTGGAGAGTTTCGCCGGTGAGCTTCAGGAAGACCTCTTCCAGGTTGGGCTTGCGAACGTCCAAGCCGAGGAACGACGCCCCGCCCTCCTTGATGGCGTTCAGTATCTTCTGGACATCGTCCGTGTGCTCCAACCGGACCTTGATGTTTCTGTGGTTGTCATGGACCGGCTCGAAGCCGATCTTCCGGATGATTCCAGAGGCTCTTTCCTCGACGGACTGCAGCGTGAGGACCAGGTAATTCGCGTTGCATTCGATGAGTTCCCCGGGCGAGCCCATGGCGATTATCTTCCCCGTCGAGATGATGGCGACCGTGTCTGCAAGAAGCTCCGCTTCCTCCATGTAGTGTGTGGTGAGAAATACCG
>JACAFD010000171.1 GCA_013388555.1 Nitrospirota bacterium
CGGCCTGAGTCCCCTTACCCACCCCTGGCGCACCGAGAAACACCACCCGCATGAATTCCCTTTATCCGTTCCGTCCGCGAAGGGGAGCCATACCCTTACCGAGAAACCCTTCGTAATTCCGCATCAGCATGTGGGACTCAATTTGCTGAGCGGTATCGAGGCCAACACCAATCACGATCAGCAGCGATGTGCCACCGAAGTAGAAAGGCACATTCAGTTTGTAGATCAATAACTCGGGGATCACGCAAACGATCGCGAGATAAATCGACCCGGCAAACGTAATTCTCGTCAGTACCTTATAGATATAGTCGGAGGTTCTCGTGCCCGGGCGAATTCCGGGGATGAATCCACCATACTTCTTCATGTTGTCTGCCATATCCACAGGATTCAAGACCACCGCGGTGTAGAAGAAACAGAAAAACAGAATAAGGCCGACGTACATCATGGTATATAAGAGCGATCCAGGCGCGAGCTGAGCGCCAAAGGCCTTCACCCATGGTGTTTCAAAAAATCCGGCGATCGTTGCAGGAAACGCAATAATCGATGAGGCGAAAATCGGAGGAATGACCCCGGCCGTGTTAATCTTCAGAGGAATGTGTGTGCTCTGCCCGCCGAAGACTCGTCGTCCGATCACTCGCTTCGCATACTGAACCGGCACTTTCCGTCGCCCGCTTTCCAAAAAGACGATGGCTGCCACCACCACGACCATCAACACCGCAAGGGCGACCAGCAAGATTATGCTGAGCTGCCCGATTGTGTATAAGTTAAACGTCTGAGCCACGGCGGAGGGCAGGCGTGCGACGATCCCCGCAAAAATAATCAAGGAGATGCCGTTCCCGATGCCTCGTTCGGTAATCTGTTCACCGAGCCACATCAGGAAGCCAGTCCCGGCAGTTAAGGTGATAACCGTCATAAGACGGAATCCCCACCCACCGCTCATCACGAACACACCGTTATTCATTTGTTCGAGACCGACGGCGATCCCAAAGCCTTGAATAATTGCAATGCCGATCGTCCCGAACCGGGTATACTGAATAATTTTCTTTCGACCGCGCTCACCCTCTTTGGCTAACTTTGTAAGATGCGGAACCACCACGGTCAGCAACTGAAGAATAATCGAAGCGCTGATGTAGGGCATAATGCCCAGCGCTAAGATCGTCAATCGCGAGAGCGACCCGCCTGAAAAAATGTCCAAAAACCCGAGCAGTGCACCGCCTTCTTTTTGCAGAAACTCCGAGAGAGCTTCGCCGTTGATCCCGGGTGTAGGGATATGAGCCCCGATCCGATACACCACCAACATCGCCACGGTAAAGAGGATGCGGGTGCGCAGCTCAGGGATTTTGAGAATATTCTGAAAACTGGTCAGGAGTCTCTCAAACACCGGGAATGACCTCGACTCTCCCTCCAGCCGCTATAATCTTTGCCTCTGCCGACTTACTAAACTTGTGCGCCTGCACAACGATCGCCTTCGTGAGGTCTCCGTTTCCAAGAATCTTGATCGGTAACGATTTGCGCTTGATCAAGCCGACATCGACCAGCGCCTGCGGTGTGATGGTGCCGGACACAATCATGTCACCCAGGCTCTTTAAGTTGACGATCGAGTACTCTTTACGAAAGATGTTCGAAAAGCCATGCTTTGGCACTCGACGAATCAAGGACATCTGACCGCCTTCAAATCCGCCCGCTTGCCGGCTCCGACCGCCGGACCTGGCCAATAAACCCTTATGGCCTTTTCCTGATGTTTTCCCATGACCAGAGCCCGGCCCACGGCCAATACGCTTACGTCTTTTCCTGGATCCTTTTGCGGGGCCGAGATCATGTAAGTTCATTGTGGTTGCACTTCCAATAGATATCCGACTTTGCCGATCATTCCTCTTACTTGTGCAGTATCGGGACGAATCACCGTCTGCCTGATCTTTCTCAAACCAAGACCAGTCAGCACACGTCGATGCTTTTGCGGTGTCCCGATCGGGCTTCGTCTCAGGGTAATGACAAACCCCTTCGATGTACCTTTGGCCGGCTTTGCTGCAGGCATTAGGCGCTCACTCTGTTCTGCGCGTCACCCGCTCCATTACGACGCATGTTGAGAACATCTTCAGCATTGCGGAGCTGGCAGAGACCATCGAGTGTGGCGCGGACCGTATTGAAAGGATTTCCACGGCCCAGTGTCTTCGCAATGACATTATGGACACCGGCAACCTCGACTACCGCTCGAACAGCACCCCCTGCAATAATCCCTGCCCCCTTCTGCGCCGGCTTAAGCAGGACGTGTTCGGCGCCAAACAACCCATGTACTTCGTGCGCAATCGTCCCAGAGGTGAGGGAGACATGTACCAAATTTTTCTTGGCCTGTTCAACCGCCTTCGAGATCGCTACAGGCACTTCGGCGGCCTTTCCTTTCCCGATGCCGACCCACCCCTGTCCATCTCCGACGACAACCAGCGCACAGAAGTTGAACCGCTTTCCACCTTTCACGACTTTCGCCACGCGGTTGATAAAGACAACCTTGTCCTTCAAGCTTAATTCATCTGGATTAACTCGCACTAACGTTTCTCCTCTTTGTTCCCCTTGCTTCCATACCGTGACGGAAGCGAGGCACGGTCTAGAACTGCAGGCCGCCTTCACGCGATGCTTCTGCTAACGCTTTGACGCGTCCGTGGTACATCCGGCCGCCTCGATCGAACACCACGGCCTGCACTTTGGCCGCCTTCGCCCGTTCAGCCAGCAATTTTCCAACAGCCTTTGCGCCTTCGATACTACCAGTGGACTTCAGAGACGTGCGCAGCGACTTATCCAGAGAAGACGCAGCTGCCAACGTAGCCCCCTTGAGATCGTCAACAATCTGAGCGTAAATATGCGAGCGGCTGCGAAACACATTGAGGCGCGGGCGCTCGGCCGTTCCAAAGACTCGCTTTCGAACCCGCTGCTTCCGTCTGGTTAGCTGATCCTCTTTATCTGCAGCATTCATAGGTCATCCTATTTCCCTGTCTTTCCGGCTTTCTTACGTAACACCTCCCCGGCATACCGGACACCCTTTTGCTTATACACATCGGGAGGTTTGATGGCTCGCAAGTTCGCAGCAACCTGACCCACCAATCGCTTATTAGCCCCCTTCACGTTGATCAGGGTCTGCTTGTCCACCTTCACGTCGATTCCAACAGGAATCGGATAGGTCACCGGATTGATATAGCCGACATTGAAGCTCATCGTCCGCCCCTGTACGGCAACCTTGTAGCCAACCCCGGTGATTTCCAGGTTACGTTCATAACCCTTCGTCACACCCTGAACGATGTTGCTCAGTTCAGCGCGAGTCAACCCATGCATTGCACGAACCTGACGATCCTCACTTGACCGGCTCACCACGAGCTGTCCACCAGCAACTGAGACCCCGAGACCTGTGGACAACGACCAATCAAGCTTCCCGAGCGGGCCTTTCACGGACACGATAGGCCCGTCGATTTTCACATCTACACCTGCTGGAATCTGGATTGGTTTGTTCCCTATGCGTGACATCGATGCCTCATTCCTCTACCACGCCGCCGCAACGACAAACTGGTTCGCTCTTGTCATTACCACACCGAACACAAAACTTCTCCGCCCAGTCCGGCACGGCGAGATTCTTGATCCGTCATCACCCCTTTCGAGGTGGACAAGATCGCCACACCAATACCACTTTTGACTCGAGGGATATCTTTGATCCCGACATATACTCGGCGGCCCGGCTTGCTTACCCGCTGCATACCGGTGACCATAGGTTGTCCTTCTGGCATGTATCGTAACGTCACTTTTAATACCGGATGCCCATTCATGACATCCGCCTCGACGCCCTGGATATATCCTTCGTTTTGGAGAATGCGAAGGACTTCGCGTTTGAGACGGGATGCTGGAACATTTACAGCATCGTGACGTCGGCGAAGCCCGTTTTGCAATCGTACCAAGAGGTCGCTAATGGGATCTGTAACCATACTAAGCCTTTCACCAACGTTCTTCCTGTGACCAGGCACGGACCATCAGCCCGGTGACGCGGGAAGCGGACAATCTACCAGCTCGACTTCCGAACTCCCGGAATTTCACCCTTCAGGCTCAACGACCGGAAGCAAATTCTGCACATCCGAAACCGGCGCAAGAACCCTCGCACACGCCCACAGATCTCGCATCGGTGATAATCTCGAACCGGAAACTTCGCCTTGACAGCCGATTTATTTCTAAGAGCTAATCTCGACACCAGCCGCTCCTTCGCTTGCCATTATGTCCGGAATGGCATTCCCAAATGCTTCAATAGCGCCCGACCCTCATCATTGGTCCTGGCGGTTGTCACAATCGTGATATCCATCCCATGGATGGATGCAACCTCATCGTACTTTATCTCCGGGAAAATGAGCTGCTCTTTGAGCCCAAGCGTGTAATTGCCTCGCCCGTCGAACGACTTTGGCGACACACCCCTGAAGTCTCGAATCCGCGGCAACGACAACGTCACGAGTCGATCAAAAAACTCCCACATCCTGCGGCTACGCAACGTAACCTTTGTGCCGATTGGCATCCCCTGGCGTAACTTGAAGGTGGCGATGGCTTTCCTTGCCTTGGTAATCAGTGCCTTTTGGCCTGTAATCGACCCCAATTCTGCAGCGGCGCTCTCCAGCAACTTCACGTTCTGAATCGCTTCCCCCATCCCCACATTCAATACAATCCGCTCAAGCTTCGGAACCTGCATGATATTCTTGTAGCCGAACTCCTTCATGAGCGCAGGCACAACCTTCTGCAGGTAAGCCTCACGCATCCGAGGACTGAACTTGGACTCTTCACTGCCCTCGTCCTTTGCCTGCGGGGCAGGCGACCCTTCCCTTTTTTTAGGTGATCGCCGTTCCGGTGCCTTACCGGATTTTCCTGATTCGACTTTCGCCATCTGGCGTCCTCACTCCTACTCGACTGAGTCGTTCGATTTTTTACTGAACCGGACCCGTCGGCCATCATCGAGCGTACGCACGCCCAGCCGAGTCGGCTTCTTTGTTACAGGACATAGGTAGAGTACATTTGAGATCGCAAGCGGCGCCTCCCGCTCGAGTATGCCCCCTTGCTTAACCTTCTGGTTCGGTTTGGTGTGGCGCTTGATCATGTTCAACTTTTCGACCACAACCTTTCCCACGCCAGGATCGACAGACAGCACTTTCCCTGACTTGCCGCGATCACGCCCGGCGATGACGACCACCATATCACCCTTGCGAATCCGGCTCTTCTTCAACGCCTGCTTATTCATCACGCCGTCTCCATCCTCACTACAACACTTCCGGCGCCAGGGAAATAATCTTCATGAACTTTTTCCAGCGAAGCTCACGCGCGATCGGCCCAAAGATACGAGTCCCGACGGGATCCCCGTCCTTATTGATCAAGACACAGGCATTCCGATCAAACTTGATGTAGGAGCCATCTTCCCGGCGTACTTCCTTGGTCGTTCTCACAACCACTGCACGGCTGACATCGCCTTTCTTGACAGTTGCCGCAGGAATGGCCTCTTTGACTGCCACAACAACAATGTCGCCGAGTGAGGCATACCGACGCCTGGTTCCACCAAGCACATGAAAACACATGGCCTGCTTGGCACCCGAATTGTCAGCCACATCCATGTATGTATAGCTTTGAATCATCGTTCCGGTGTTTCCTCTAACTTTTGCACGATATTCACCTATTCACCACGCCCCTTTTCTAGAACCTCAACAACCCGCATATGCTTATCTTTACTGATAGGTCTAGTCTCGACCATACGTACGCGGTCGCCGATTTTACACGTATTGTCCTCATCGTGGGCCTTGAACTTTGTCACCCGACGAAGCACCTTTCGGTAGAGCGGGTGAATGACCGAACGTTCGATCTCTACGACCACAGTCTTATTCATTTTATTACTGACCACATGTCCTACCCACTCACGCCGCGCATTTGCTGACTTTCCCATCCTCAAGCCCCTTTCACCGTGGTAGAAGCGGGTTCGGCTAGTGCAAGCTCGCGCTGAACCGTCTTTACTCTGGCGATAGAGCGCTTTGTCTTTCGAACCTGCATAGGGTTTTCCAACCGACCGGTTCCCAGCTGAAAACGGAGGTTGAAGAGTTCCTGCGTGAGCTGCTGCGCCTTCCCCTCCAGCTCGGGTCCCGTAAGTTGCCGCAATTCTTTCAAATCCATCGGTGCAATCCCCTATTACCCTAGCAGCCCAGTTCAATCGACGCTAAAATTCCCCGCGGATGACACACTTGGTGGCAATGGGTAATTTATGCGAGGCCAAGCGGAACGCCTCTTTCGCGACATCCTGCGTGACGCCATCCATCTCATAGAGAATACGGCCCGGTTTGACGACCGCGACCCAATATTCCGGATTGCCCTTCCCCTTACCCATTCGAGTCTCAGCCGGCTTCTTGGTAATCGGTTTATCGGGGAAAATTCTGGTCCACACCTGGCCACCGCGCTTCACACAGCGAGTGATTGCGATGCGTGCCGCCTCAATCTGCCGACTGGTGATCCAGCCGGGCTCAAGGGCTTTGAGCCCAAACTCTCCTAGGGTAATCTGACTGCCTCGATAGGCCTTACCGGTCATACGCCCCTTCATCATTTTACGGAACTTGACTTTCTTTGGTGCTAACACAACATCCCCTTCAATTACCCGAGTCTGCGGTCAAATGCTGAATCTTTATTGAGCGGCTGCAACGGGAGGACTTCCCCCTTATAAATCCAGGTCTTGATCCCGATCTGCCCCATCGTCGTATGGGCTTCAGCGAACCCATAATCGATATCCGCCCGAAGGGTATGAAGAGGCACACGGCCTTCGCGGTACCACTCTGACCGCGCAATCTCCGCTCCGCCAAGACGGCCTCCTACCATAATTTTTATACCCTGGGCGCCAAGACGAAGTGCGGACTGCACGCTTCGCTTCATAGCCCGACGGAATGCCACTCGTTTTTCCAACTGGGTCGCGACGTTTTCACACACCAACTGGGCGTCCAGTTCCGGTTTCTTGATTTCCTTCACCGTAATGTACACCTGGCCGGAATAGCTCTTCTCCAACTCCGCTTTGAGCTTATCGACCTCAGCTCCCTTACGACCGATGATAATACCGGGGCGCGCGGTATGAATGATCACACGCGTCTGATCTCCAGATCGCTCGATTTCGACCTTAGCCACACCTGCATGAAACAGACGCTGTTTGACCATCTTGCGAATCCTGATATCCTGATGGAGCAGCTTCGCATAATCCTTACTGGCATACCACCGAGAGCTCCACGTAACGTTGTACCCAAGCCGGTACCCGATTGGATGTGTCTTATGGCCCATAACTTCTTGCGCCTCACTCAGTGTAGGACATGAGTCCGTTCTGTTAGCCGATTCCGTTTACTTCTTTTCTTTCACACTTGCAGCCGACACGACGACTGTAATATGGCTCATACGCTTGTGAATCGCATTCGCGCGCCCCTGTGATCGAGACCGAAAGCGCTTCAATGTCGGCCCGCAATTAACGAATGCCTTCGACACTACCATCGATTCACTATCGCCCAGCTCCTTTTGCTCCGCGTTGGCCACGGCTGACCGCAAAATCTTTTCGACCACCTTCGACGCCTGACGCGGTAAATTTCTCAGCAATGCCAGGGCCATGGGAACCTGCTGCCCACGGATCAGATCGACCACTGGGCGGGCTTTCCTCGGAGAGATGCGCACGAACCGTAGAACTGCTTGCGCTTCAGCCATAACTGTCACATCCATTCAAGTGTGCCGAGAACGTAACCTATCCCTTACTTGAGGGCGACTGCCTTCTCTGTCCTGGCATGCCCATGCCCCTTAAAGAACCGGGTTGGAGCAAACTCTCCCAGCTTGTGTCCAACCATGTTTTCCGTCACGAAGACAGGAATGAACTTCTTGCCGTTATGGACCGCGAACGTGTGGCCAATCATATCCGGAATCACGGTGGATCGCCGCGACCAGGTCTTAATGATCTTTCGTTCCTTATTCTGATTCATCCGCTCCACTTTGTGGAGCAGATGGTCGTCAATGAATGCGCCTTTACTGACTGACCTCGGCATCGCGTACTCCTACTTGCGGCGGGCAATTATGAACTTGTCTGTCGCCTTATTGGTCCGGGTCTTGTAGCCTTTGGTTGGCAGGCCCCACGGGGAGACCGGATGGGGATTCCCCTGCCCGGACTTTCCTTCGCCGCCACCATGCGGGTGGTCGACCGGATTCATCACGACACCGCGCACATTCGGACGCCGCCCCAACCATCGATTCCGACCTGCCTTCCCAACGTTGATATTCTCGTGATCTGTATTCCCAACTTGCCCGACGGTTGCCATGCAGGCTGACAGAATTCTCCGCATTTCACCCGACCTGAGTCTTACCTGGACATATTCACCATCACGTCCCATGACCTGAGCCGAGCCGCCCGCACTACGAATCAGTTGCCCGCCTTTTCCCGTTTTTAACTCTATATTGTGAATGGTGGTTCCCAACGGCATGCTAGAGAGAGGTAACGCATTCCCGATACGTACTTCTGAACCAACACCCGACTGCACTACATCCCCGACTTGTAATCCGACAGGGGCCAGGATATAGCGTTTCTCGCCATCCTTATAGTGCACCAAGGCTATCCTGGCCGAACGATTTGGATCGTATTCAAGCGCAGCGATGGTCCCTGGGATCCCGGTCTTATCACGTCGGAAATCGATTTTTCGATAGAGCCGTTTATGTCCGCCTCCGCGGAAACGTACGGTCGTCCGTCCATCGTTGTTCCTGGCGCCAGTACTGCGCCGAAATGAGGTGAGCGATTTCTCCGGTCTCTTCTTCGACAGATCTTCAGTCGTCACCGCAGTCATCCCGCGACGGCCCGGCGTCCTTGGCTTATACGCTCTAATACCCATGTTACAGTCGCCCTTCCAGCACACTCAGACAGTTTGATGCTATATCCCGCTAGGCGCTCTCGTAGAGCTCCAACTTCTCGCCTGGCTTGAGCTTGACAAAAGCCTTTTTCCAATCGGACCGCTTACCGGAGAAACGCCCTAAGCGCTTTACTTTCCCAGGAACATTCATCACGTTCACTCGCTCGACCTTCACCTTCAACAAGGATTCGACGGCTTGCTTAATCTGGACACGATTCGCAGCCGGGTGAACGAGAAAACCAACAGTATTATTGCTTTCCCGCATCGCCGTGATCTTTTCCGTCAGCAACGGCTGCAACAGAATGCTATGGAGACCCGCCTTCATGTCCAGACCTCCTTCACCCTCGGCAACTCGCGCTCAAGAATCAGAATCAATTCAGCCCGAACAATATCGTAGACGTTCAATCCTTCAGGACCCACCACAGAGACATTCGGAAGATTGCCTGCAGCTTGAGCCAATCCGGCATGCCCGGCACCAGCCACAATCAACGCATAGGCTCCGGCGCCCAAATTCGTCAACGCTTGAGCCAACAATTTTGTCTTTGGCTGGCCCAACGATAGATTCGAAAGAATCAACACTTGCCCGTCAGCTAACTTCGCCGACAGCGCGCATTGAAGCGCGACACGATACTTCTTCTTCGGCATGCTGTAGGAATAATCTCGCGGCTTCGGCCCAAACACCGACCCGCCATGGCGCCATACAGGAGAGCGGATGGACCCTGCCCGAGCCCGCCCCGTGTGCTTTTGTTTCCAGGGTTTTTTCCCGGATCCAGCAACCTCTCCACGCCGCAATGTAGATGCCGTCCCCTGACGCTCGCAGGCGCGCTGCATCACCACCGCTTCATGTACGAGCCCCGCACGGGCCTCACGGGCAAACACCGCCTTGGGAAGCTCTGCAGTCCCGACCTTGCCTTTCTTGAGATCCACGACATCGACGGTCGGCATGACTACCCTTTCTTCGACTTCCTGACGAC
>JACAFD010000307.1 GCA_013388555.1 Nitrospirota bacterium
ACGGAACTCGACGAGGCATAGACCAGGTGTTCAACCTTTGCGTGTCGGCAACCTTCCAGAATGTTCAGAAACCCTTCGATGTTGCTGTCCGTATAGGCATGGGGATTCACCAGCGAATAGCGCACACCGGCTTGTGCCGCCAGATGGACCACCTTCGTGATCGATTGTGTGGCAAAGAGCCTGCGTATTTTCACCCGGTCGGCCAGATCGGTTTTGGTGAAGGTGAACTCCTTGAAGGGTTTCAGCTGAGCCAGTCTCGCCTTCTTCAATCGCACGTCGTAGTAGTCGTTGACGTTATCGAGGCCGATCACCCGTTCGCCCCGCTCCAGCAATCTGATCGCCGTGTGAAATCCGATGAATCCTGCGACACCGGTGACGAGAATCGGGGGATGCTGCGTTTTGCGCGTAGTCATAATCGGTCCTTTTCGATTTAGCAAGACGGTGAGGTGCGACTGCCGGCTTTCATAGACGGAGGATCACTGTGGTCAAGCCGATAGAGTGACAGAGGTGTCAAAGTTTCCCCGGTTGCCACTGCTTCTACCAACCCGTCGGTTGTGCGACGAAAGAGATCCAACGCATGAGCGTAATGATACCCGCGTCCCTGCCTGGCGAGAAGTTCTTTGAGAGTTTCCGCCCGTTCCCAGTGAGCTGTCAGCAACGCGGTGCGTGCGGGATTCCGCCGGCTGAACATGAATGAGAGATGGTCGGGATACCAATCTGCACCGCCGGTGGCATAGGACACGAACAACTTCGCCTGCGCCGTTGCGCAGACTTCGGCGAGATAGGCATTCGTGAGATAGCCGTTTTCCCCCACATCAAGCCATTTCCCCGGATGGGACAAGGGCGCATGGGCGGCATGGCCCCGGACTTCGAGCAGTTGTTGTTGCGAGGCAAACACCAGCGGGATCGGTCCATGTTTCTGCACGAGTGACTGGATCACCCCGTCCTTGAGGACGGACTTGCCGTTATTCGTCGGCCCGCTGTCCGCATGCACGAGCACGTTATAGCCGCGATCGGCGATGAGATAGCAGTTGCGCGGCATCTCTAGATCGCAGGGGTCTTCTCCGTAGAACGGCACGGAGTACACGGCCCCTCCTTCGAACGCCCAGCTTTCTCCATGGGCCAATTCGATTACCTGCCCAAATCCCAGTTCCCGTAAGAGCGACGGATAGTCGTAGAAGAGATCACGCCGGTTTCTTCGGCTCGGCACAATAATCGGCGTGTCTTTGGACAGGTGCAGGAGCGTGCGAGGATCTACGTGGTCGTCGTGATCATGGGTCAAGAAGACAGCGCCAGGTTTGGGCAGCAGTGATCCCCAGATCGACGGAACGGAAGATTCCGCAAACCAAGGAAGCAGCCACGGATCGAACAGCAGTATCTGGTCCCGTTGCCGGTACAAGAGCGCGGCATGGCCGAGATGGACCGTGTCCGTATCTTGTAGCGCCTCAAACCAATGGGACCTGATGGAGGAGGCATTCGAACTGACGAAACACTCATGTTGATGAAGCGATTCGATCAATCGGGTCAGCAGCCGCTCTCCGTCTCGTCCTGAGGTTGCCACTACCGTTCTGAGTTCGCCGGCCTGATGCGTGCCGTCCAAGAGCCCCAAGACCTTTCCCACCAGCGGTCCTAACTGTCGCTGATCGAACCCAATCGGTATTGCGTGCCGTTTGACGGAATTGTAGATCCGGAGCCCGCCGTTGATGACCTTGGCGGATTTGGTTGGGTCGGTTGGAAACTCCCAAAGAAACGCACCGTCAGGCCCTCGACCACAACGAATGTGTTGCTGCAGATAGGGGCGGGTGCTGATCAGTTCCGCATAGGCGTCCTCCAATCTCTGGTGGCGGTGCGGGTCGTCGAGCGGAGCTCGTTTGGAAAAGACATCGCTGATGGCAGTGTCGATCGCGCTGGAAAGAAGGCTATGGGCTTCATGGAGACTCGCGACGACCTCAGGTGCCACTCCTGCGACAAAGGGGAAGGGGCCCGGAGGCTCGGCGCTCTCTAATTGGATCCAGGTCCAGGGCGCGAGGCTGAGATATCGATTTGTCGGCAGACTGTCCCAGATCTTCATGGTCAGATACGGGCGAGAGGTACTGGGTAAAGGGATAGCAGTTCGCTCTTATGAATCACGAAGAACACCCCTCACCCTTTACCCTGTACCGACTCCAGCGTACTGATGGAGGGTTCGTACAGAGCCTGAATGACCGTTCCGTCCGGATCGGAAAAATAAAAGGAATAGCTGCCATCGCGATGCTGTTTCGGCGGTTTCACGATCTGCCCGCCTAGCTCTTGTAGGAGAGGTTCGATTTTCTGATACATCCGTTCGACTGCCTCAGGGCTTTCAAGAATTACGCCGATGTGATCCAACAATTGCCCTTGCAAGGGCCGATAGGCCGCAAGCTCTGACTGCGGAATTTGATGTAACGCGAAATTGTCCGAACCGGAACTGAAATACAGGTTGTCAGGATCGGGCTCCCACACCACCTGCATCCCCAACAACCGTTCATAGAATGAGCGGGAACGCGCAAGGTTTGTGACGCGCAACGCCACGTGACGTAATCCTCGGTGGAACGGAGCAGTCATAGCCATCCTCGGTCGTGTCCGTATAGTAGGGAGGCTTCATGGCTTCGTCAATTGAAAATCCCCGGGAGGATGTTGAAAACATCGCTCCTGTGTCGTGTATTTCCGGTTCCCATACCGATGGCTGCGGCTTCAATCCCGCCGTATGGTACGATACTCGGGTTTCCGATCCTGGAGAAGGGGCCAGCCAGATTGTGATCGATACGCGTGAGGTCGTGAGATGGAGATGAGCCAAAAGGGATTCTTCGGCCTTGCGGTTGCAGCATTCGAAAGCCGTATGGCAACGGAGATGGCCCGATTGATCGAACGTTATGGCGGCCGACCCTTCGTGGCTCCTGCCCTCCGGGAAATTCCCATGCAGGATAATGCTGCTGCATTGCGCTTCGG
>JACAFD010000025.1 GCA_013388555.1 Nitrospirota bacterium
GTGTTGGAACAATACTACATGCCTTTTCGCTTGCCTGCTCCACGATGCCTCTCGCGGGGCAACGCCGGCTCCGTGATTTTAGACACCGCGCGAACCAGAACCCCGTCCTGATGCACCTCCTTCCATTTTGCAGATTGACCGCCGCAATCTTTTCTCTCTGCTCTCGTTGAGGTCATGCGTCCTTATGGTATTTAGACTCGTCTTCTTGTACCTGCCCCTTGTTAATTCTTTATGGGGACGCCATTAGCTTGCCGTAAACGTTTCGTTAAGCTCTCGGCGTTCGGGGACTGATAGAATCCGCCCCCACTGCCACACACCCGGATCAGCGTGAATGAGGCACGTTACAGATTGATAGGGAAATCGATTGTGAACGCGTTAAATGTGCTTGCTGCGGGCGGGCGGGTGAGAAGGCGCTACATGCTGGGAGTTGACGCGAGCCGGTCTTGCTTTCGACGCCTTACGCGGGCGGAAAGAACTTGACGACGATACTCCGATCCATCCCCTCAGGCGGCGGACGGACCTGTGTCACCTTGGCCAATGCTTCGAGCGCCGATTGATCGAAGAGCAGACTACCGGAAGAGTTCACCAGCCGGTATTGGAGGACGCGACCCTGCTCATCGATGATCAACTCGCACAGGACGGCGTACTCCAAGTCATCGGGTAGCGACGGCGGCTGCTGATACATCGCCTGAATCGAGGCCGTCAGAATATCCGTATAGCCGGCGAACCGCCCTCGGCCCTTCCCGATGGCAAATGGGTTGGCGTCCATGGGCGGTGGTCCGGCAGGCGCATCAGAAGCCTTCGGTGGTGGTGGCGCTTCGGCTTGTGGAGGAGGCGGTGGTGGAGCTTCTTGAGGCTTTGGTTCCGGCTTGGGCGGTTCAGGCTCCGGCTCCGGTTCCGGCTCTTTCTCCGGCGGAGGGGGCGGATCTTCTTTCCGGAACGCGTTGAGCTTGTACACCTTGATCATGTCCTGGCCCCATTCGGTTTGCGACACCCAATAAAGGCCCGCACCGACCCCAAGATGGACCAGCCCAACGATCAACAGGGTTGTGCCGAGTTTGCTCTTCTTTTTTTCAAATCCCTTGTAGCCCATCGTGAGACTCGTGAAACGTTAAACGTGAAACGTGAAACGTTCTCCCGCGCGGGAAACGCGCGACAGGCGAGAAAAGCGAGACTGGACTGACGTGACAGGTATCATGTCTCTTCCTTGCGCTTTACGAACTGCTTGCAGAATGCTCAAAAAGCTTGTCAGCAAGGCCGCAGGCGAATCGAAACCGGAGGCGTACCCTCAGGGGTACGTTGAGGATTTCGATGAACCGAGAACGAAGCTGGCGGGCTTTTTCAGCATTCTGCTAGGGGTCGATTGGTTTTGTGGCGATGGCCAAATCCTCAACCGGAATCCGCTGGAGAATGTCGAGCACCGCCACGACATGTTTGTACTCCACGCCGGAATCGCCGCGGAGCACGAGCGGCAACTTGCCGCCCTTGGCGGTTTTGAGGTCACGAATCAGCTTTTCCAGCTCACTCAGTTTGACCCGTTCCTCGTCCATGTAGATGTCGCCGCCCTTTTTCACCGAGATGGTCGGCGTGTTGGATTCCATGTCGGTTTCGTGCGGCGTGGACTCAGGCAATTTCAATTCGATGCCCTGCACCATCGCCGTCGTCGTGATGATGAAAATCACGAGCAGCACCCACGCCAGATCGAGCAACGGCGTGATGTTGATGTCCGACACCGCGCCATGACTCTTCTTCGAAAACCGTCTCATGGCTCCTCGTTCCTCGTCGCTGCGAGAGGGGCGCGACTTGCGCAAAAAGCGCGACTAGTAGGGTCTCCAACTAATGACATAATCGGTCGAGTCTCGCTTGTCCCGCGAGTCCCGCTCGTCTCGCCTCAGTGTCCTGTCGCTGCGCCGGAAGACTCCGCCTCCTGGCGGTGCCCGCCGGGGCGGTAGTCTTCAGGATCTTCCACCTCCGACGCCGCGCCGTTCTTCTCGCGGAGAAAGTCCGTGATGAACACGGTTTCGAGATGGGCGGCGAAGTTATCGAGTTCCATCGTGAGCGTTTTGGTTTTGGTCACGAGAAAGTTGTAGCAAAAGAGCGAGGGGATCGCGACCATGAGGCCTGCGACCGTCGCGATCAACGCCGAGGCGACACCGGGCGCCATGGTGGTGAGCGTGGCTTGCTGGGCCCGTCCGATACCGGAAAAGGTGTCCATGACGCCCCAGACCGTCCCGAGCAAGCCGATAAAGGGCCCTCCACTGATCGCTGTCGCCAGCACGATCATCCCGGACTCCAGCCCCACCGCCGCCTCTCCGAGAACCCGCTCCAGCGCAATTCGCACGGCGCTGATACCGTGATTCGGCACCTTGTCGGTCCCGTACTTTCCCTGCTGGACCTTCAACTCCTCGCACCCGCCATAATAGAGGTCGTACATGGGGGAGCCCTGGAGTTGTTTAATCGGCCCCTTGCTGAAGATGATCAGCGGACCTTTTGCCTTTGAGTAGAGGCCCAGAAAGACTCCGTTTCGCTTCTTGGCCTTCGCCAGTTGGCGGAACTTGTTGATGATGACCGTCCAGCTGACCAGCGAAAACACGAGCAAGACCCCAATGGTGATCTTGCCTTCCAACGTGGCGTGGCTGAGCGCAAACGCCACTCCACCAGAACTCATATCCATGCGCGAGACTCCTTCCTTGGCTTTAACCGGCCGGCTTGACTTCCGGTTTCACATCGACCTGAATCACGACCCCGCGCTTCATTTTCACGGTTTGAACCATCTTAGTCTGTCCATCCTGGCCCCTCGCAGCGGTCTGGTTTTTCGCCACGCCACTTGGAGACTGGGCGGCCGCCTCCGCAACCCTCTCCTGCACCGCCTCTACCGTCCTCGCCGCGGTCCCGGAACTGCTGGCAGTGGACGAGGCGGTCGCGGCAACCGTGCCGGTCACGCCGCTCAAGCCTCCACCAAGCGATGAGCCTCCGGCACTGGCCCCGCCGCTGACGCTACCTCCAACGGCCGAGGTGCCGGAAAACGAGCCGACGAACGACGACAGATTGCCCTTGACCGATCCCGCCACATCGAACTGCACTTCGCCTTCGACGTTGCCGCCCTGCAGATCCAAATTCCGACCGGCGGTGATTCTGATCCGCCTTCCCCTGATACCGGCGGATGGCACGACCAGGTCCCGCCCGGCGCGGAGGTTGATGTCGCCTAATTCAAGGGGAAGGAACCGGCCGGTTGGTACTCCATTGATGATTTCAGGCTTATCGGGATTCTGCGTGATGAACTGCTCGAATATCTGCCGATACTCCGGCTCACGCGCCGCCACCAACTTCGACACCTGGGTTTCGAGCGATGTCGTGTCGCGCCCCAGAAAATTCTGCATCACGATCTCGTTCTTGAGCGCTGTAATCTCCGGTGTATCGAACTTGGGAAAATTCAACGGGAACTTCGGATCGTTGCCATGATGGGTGAAGATGCCGCTGCCGGGAACGATAAAAACCAAGTCAGGGAGATCGCTTCCATTCGCGTCCTTCCCTTGTTGAATCGTAAATGCTATCGACTCGTTGCGCCCGCCGGTTCCCGCATTGATGTCCCCCTCCACGGAATACACAGAGATGTTGCCTCCCGTAAGTGTAGCGATCCTGGACTTGAAGACATCCACGTCGCCCTTCGTCTTGATGTCGATATTCCCCCCCCGGATCGTCATGATGCCTGAGTTGGGGTCCGACCCGAACGTGCCGACCGTGAGCTTGCCCCCGCTGGCCTGCTCGATCGACACCAAGGACGCGTCTACCAGCTGAATTTGGCCGTCGACCAGCAGCACGATCCGGCCATCAACGAGGATCGGTTTCCCCTTGGCAAACACAGGTAAGAAGGTCTTCCCATTGATCTGCTCGCCGGGCCGGTCCAACACCGTCCCCTGCGAGATCACCGGCTGGGCTCCATCGAGCACGAGTGGAACACCTTCCACCTTCACGGGTTTCCCGTCGACCATCAGAACCTTGGTCGCCGGATCAATCGTACCCTGCACCAGTTGATCGGTCGGACCTCCACCAGGATTCAGCGCGGGCTTGGTCCCCAATCCGTGGATCCAGATGCTCGCGCCGTTATGAGAGATGATGCGGGTCTGGGTCATCGTCAGATCATTCCCGACGCCGATATCGATGAGCCCTGGCGCATTGGTCTCTCCGAAGTTCGGACTGCGATGCTGAATCCCCCGGCCATCGCCAAGATCAAGATTACCCGTATTGGGAACCAGATTGCCTTCAGAATCCAACGTCCCCACGCGAATCTTGGCGGCCCCTCTTCCAAAAAACTCCAATCCCGTTTGCGTCGCCCCAAATCTACGAAAGCCCAGGTTCCTGCCGGCAGCCACAGTGGCAGTCACCGATTCGGGGACGGATGCAATCAAGGTAAAATCCCCCCCCGTCAGCTGGTTTGAGTTCGCGTCGAGGTTGGCACCAATATCCCTGCCTGCTTCGACCGTCACCTTCTTCTTAAAGCCCGGCGACAGAGCCTCGATCTGGAGAGTATGGATATCGCCAGATTCTGCTTTGAACTTCACATCCTGAACCTGGTGGCTCGGGTCCACGTTTTGCGGCAAGACCCGCTGTTTCGCAACAAACTGAGAATCGCTGTAGAGCCCTTGGAGATTCGTGACGTCGCCCTGGAGAATCTTGACCACCGGCGCTCCCGCGAAGGTAGGAATCTCGGGCCATACCTGCGCGCTGAAGGAACTGTCCGGTGGTTTGCTGTTCTGCGCCGCGGCGGGAGGGACTCGATTAATGAATTGCGAGAGGAAGGGATCATTGACCGCCGTCTGCAGGTCGAGCAACTGCCAGGACCCTTCGGGAAAGGTGTGTCCGACGTAGACAACTTTGTAACGGGGGTCTTTCCGGAAACCGATGTTCCTCGTCACGCCACTGATGTCATTCTTGGCAGAGAAATTCAACCGGCCGGTCACCGACGGGAAAAAGGTCAGATCGGACTCGATCTTGATACTGCCGTTCGGCGCCTGCGCGTCGAGAGATGCGGGATAGATCTTTCTGGCCGCGTTAATGCCTCCGGCGGAATTAGCGAGTTGGGGCTTCAGGAAGATATCGCCCACCGAAGCGAGCAGTGAGACACTACTCGCTGGGTGAGAGGTGACATAGAAATTGCCGCTTTGAAACAGATCCTCGACCAGACCCCTGTCCTGCACGAGACCCCAGTAGATATGGCCGGGAGCTTCCGCACTAATCTGGATCTTATAAACCTCCGTCAGTGATAGGTTCGGATCGTTCTCATCGATTCGACCGCCCCCGACCGTGATATTCGTATAGGCATCTGTCGATCCGATGTTCCCGCCGGTCGGATGCTGGGTCGGCCCGGTCCCGACGTTCAGCCCGGCTTTGATCGTGGCATTCCCGTTCCCAAGCAAAAATCCTGGGCCGATTTTTGTGTTCCCTACCGGTCCCCCCAGAAAATCCCTTCCCATATTCAATGCAAGGTTTCCCGATTCATTCAGACGGATCCCGGTCACCTGGCCATTGAGGAAACCACTGGGGGCAATCAGGTCTCGGTCAGTCGTGATCGTAATATCTCCTCCGTCAACGGTCTCGACGATAGGCTGTCCTGTACTGGTAGCCCCAGACTGTAGGAGGCGTATATCTCCAAATGCCGTGAGGCTCCGGCCCGCTTCCATCGTGATCGTACCACCCGCGCCGGTCGACAGCACCGACCCTTTGATCTCGATATGCTGATCCGCGAACAGTCTGTAGTCCCAGCGACTGCCCGCTACACCCAGCATACGCTCGCCGTTCGTAATGCTGGCGTTGTTGAACAACAAATTTTGCCCGGCATTGAACGTCAACGTTCCGGTCTGTCCTGCCGGTAGCACCCACTCCGACAGGTCGAAACGAGCCGTCACGTTGAGGTCACCTGTCGACTGAAATTCGATGTCGTTGAGGCCGCTGTTGATGACCTGGTCGGTCAGACTACGCAACGTACTTGCCGTAATTGGACTATTTCCGTCGAAAATCGGATCGATGAGCAGCTTGCCTCCGCGATAGCCGGCAAGCGCGTGAGCGCGGAATGCGCCTCCCCACGTCACCTTGCTCGCGCTCAGATCGATGAAGCCCCCGTTGCCCCCCTGCACGCCGCCGGAGACATCGATGAGGGCTCCCTTTTGAAAGTCTGTCTTGCCGGTCTGCAGGCCGGCCTTTGCGAGGACCGTTCCGCCGTGAGATACCCCCGTCGCGTCACCCTTCGCCAGAATTCTGCTGCCGTCGGCCAGCGTCACCGCGTCGGTTGCGATCAATTCGACCCGGCCGCTTTTCATCTGCACACTGTTGGCTTGAATCAGGCCCGATTGGTTCACGACCTTTCCGAAGAGGCTCACTTGGCCTCCGTCGGCGACAAGATCCTTGAGGTTCGCCGCCTGCCCGGTCGGCGCCGTGACTTCGACAAACAAGCCACGGCCATCGGGCCGGTTGCTGAGATAGGCGCTCGCTCCGGCCGCCAATACAATCTGGCCGTCGGGACTTCTAATGATCCCGGCATTTTCAGTGTTATGGGCAAAGAGGTAGGCGCCGAATGGGCCAGCCGTGATTTCGCCTTCGTTGCGCACCATAGCGTTGGGCGCCGTCTCTCCCAATCCGAGGTGGGTGGCGGCTCCGCCGAATCGATAGATGCCGGCCAAGAAATCGGCGTCGGTCATGTGGAGGGTTGACGCAACGAGCCCGCCGACGTTCACTTGCGCATTGGCTCCGAACAGCACCCCGTTCGGATTGAGCAGAAACACCGTACCGGTCGCATTGAGCGCGCCGTTGATGAGACTTGGACTCGCGTCGAAGATCCGGTTGAGGGCGACGCCTCCGACCGGCTGGAGGAAGGAGGTCACCTCGCCGGGCGCGAGGTTGAACTGCGACCAATGAATGACGGCGTGTTGCGACGCCTGTTGAATCGTGACCAAATCGGTGCCGACGCCGGCGATGGTGGCTTCGCCTGCGACGACGGCGGGATTGACGGGGTTTGCCAAGCCGGCGGGCGCGGACGACAGGTGCCACAGGCAGCCCACGGCTATCCAGGAGGCCGCCACGATGATGCGGGTCGTGATGGTTACATGAAGACCCCGGGCGAGCCTCGCCTTGTGTATTCTGAGATGAGCGGTGATTGCATATCGTTCCATCGTGGCAGCTCCTCAATTCATCAGTAAGCAATGCTCACGGCAAAATGGACGAACGTATCGCCTTCGCGCGTGGCCGTCGCATCACGTAGCGCCACCCCTTGATCCAGCTGAAAATTTAAATTATACGGAACTAATTGCGCCCGGACCCCTCCGCCCACTCCTTCAAGCCTAAACTGATCTCGTTGACCGGCCGGTGACTCTTGAATCCAGAGGTTCGCCGCATCGTAGAACCCGAGCAGCTTCCACTGTATTTTGAGATCGGATGATTTTCGCCGTTGCCAGAAGTAGTCGAGGGGAATATCCGGCAGATTGGGCGTATAGAGTTCCGCGCGGCCCCGCACTGCATTGTCGCCGAGGGATTCATTTTGAATATAGCCACGCACCGTATCCATGCCGCCGGCAAAATATGCTTCTGCCGGCACGAGCGGCTCACTGGCCCATTGACCGTCGGCGTGCAGCACGAGATGAAAGCCGTACGGCAGGGGCTGATTTCGATTCAGCGAGGACTGGAGCACATAGAATGTCCCGGTCGAGCCTTTGCGCTGCCCCGGCTTCCCGAACGGATCGTTCGGATCACCGGCAAAATCCTCTTTCTTGCCGCCCGGGAACTGCGCCCAATAGCCTTTCGCGGTGGCGGAGAAATCGAACAGGCCGAAGGGGTCAGGCCGCACCGCAGAATAGCTGAGCGAGACCGGGGTATAGTCGATCGGGCTCAGAACTACGGCAGTCCCCAAACCGCCCGGGAAGGTGGCGTCGGTTGCTTTCAGGTGCTTGTAGTCAGCGCCCATCGTAATCGAGTGCGACATCGTTCCTCCCTGCAGAATGGGGAAGAAATACCGGAACCCGGCGATGGTTGCGTTTCCGGCGACGCTGACGTTTCCCGGGCTTACGGCCAGCGAAGTGCCCGCCAACACCGACGTGCTCTTCACATTGGAGCCATAGACTGCCACGGCGTGTTGCGGGCCAGAAATCGGGACCACGTAGCTGAACCCATAGGACTGTACGTCTCCCCAATCCTCCGGCGTCTGGGTGGTCTGCAAGGAAAGGATATGGTCGGCGTACCATAGATTCGAATACGATACTTCGGCGGTCAGCCGGTTCCTCGGAGTCGTCACAGGCCCCTTATTGTCTCCCGTCAGCTTGGCATGCAGCGGCAGCCGGTCCTTCACTTTCAACTCCAGATCGACCATCCCCGGTTCGCTGCTGGCCTTGAGCACAGGGGTGACTTTGAGATCCGGGTTGACATTGACGGCATTGAGTTCCTTGACCAACACTTTTTCTTCGATCAGGTTCCCTGGTTGGAGCGACGGAAGCTTCTCGAGAATCTGATAGCGCGGATAATACTGATTGCCGCTGACTCTGATTTCGAGAAGACGTCCTTCGGTCACGAGCATGCGGACCGTTCCTTCTTCGATCGTCTGTTCCGGGATCGACACCAGGACTGTCGGAAACCCCAATGCCTGATAAGCTTTCTCCAACTCGGCCCGGGCCTGCTCTAGATCAGCCATCTGCTTGCCGGGCCCCTTATATTTCCCCACAATCTCGTTGATCTTCTCCTTTGAGAGCAGCGCGCTCCCTTCGACGTCAAATTCCTTGACCGTAAATCCCCCCGCGACGCCCTGCATGATGCCGGCCGGCGGATCTGGTTTTGTCTCGATAGCTCTGGCTTTGTCCGGTTGAACCGATCCCGCTTGTGCCACCATCATTGTGCTGCCGGTGGCCTGTTGTTGAGACTTCCCCGCCCAGCCGTTCTCCAAACCTTGCGCCATTAGCCCCACGACCACACAGACCATGACATTGAGCCGAATGAGTTTGCTGCACATGCCTCTTCAGAGCTCTTGAACGGCGGTTGTGAGGATTCGCGCCGACCATTCCGATCCTTCAATTGTCGACGAATCATCGGAACCCGGTCCCAGAACAGATCGCTACGCAGTTCCGCAAATCGTCGGATCTCTGTCGATCAGTTGGGCCGATCCGTGCCTGAAGCGACCAAAAATGAGAATCTCGGACATATACCACATCGGTTGCCGCAACTACTAGGAAGTCTGGCCGGATTCTTTCCCAGGTTTATATCGGCAGGCTGTTACAGCCGCGTTAACACGAGATTTACCTCCTGTTAGTTCTTCTGAAACCGGCGTCTCTCCCCTTGCGGAGGCGACACGCGGTCGTTAGAGTGCACGTTGATTTTTGTTGGAGGTGAATGCCCCATGCGGCATGTGACGGTTCGCCATGCTATGCTCGCGTTTCTGCTGATACCATCCTGCTTTTTTCTTGCCGACCTTGTTAACGTCTACATCTCTCATAGGCTCCTGCAGATCACGCCCCTGGAACTGTCCACCAACCAGGCCGCAGCTTCTCCCTTCGTGCAGGTGCCGTCGCATGATACCACACAGATGGTCAAAGACATTCTGTCGTCCGGACTCTTCGTTGTCCCGGCCAACTTCTCAGCGCTCGATCCTGAGGCGGAAGACGGGACCCCGCCACCTCCTCCGCCAATCGATTTGGTGGGCAAACTGAAGCTGCTGGGAACAGCGTTTAGAGATGGCGGCCGTCCGTCCGCTGTCATCGAATCTCTTCAAGATCACAAGCAGGCACTGTATGTTCTCCAGGATTCGATCGAAGGATTCGGCCAGCTTACTGCTATCACGAAGGAAGGGGTGACGATTCGGCAAGGGAATCGACAAGGGTTTCTGCCGTTTGGCGATGAATCGATGCAACTGGTGCCGATCACGACTGCAGCGCAAGTACCAGCATCGGCCAAGCCTGCTGCTCCTCCATCAATGATCGACCGTCGGCAGTTGAATCAGAATCTTGCCGATGTGTCGAAGCTCATGACAGAAGCACGGGCGATGCCGTACTACGATTTAGCCAATAACGGAAAGCTTGAAGGGTGGCAGCTCATCGACATCAAACCCAAGAGCGTGTTCGATAATCTGGGCATCCAGCAACGGGACGTGTTGCTTCGGATCAATAGCACGCCGGTTGTCGATCCAGGAACGATGCTTCGATTGCTTCAGGAAATCCAATACAGTGGAAAGGTGGTCAAGATCGATTTGATTCGCGGCGGCGAACGACAGACACTCGCTTACGAGATCCGCTAGTGTTTCATTCCCGTGCTCGTTCATCCAGGCTAGCTTCTGTCCAATTTGCGAGATTCGTCGCGATACGCGCGGGAAATCATCTCCGCGCACCTTTCTCTATTCCCCGATTTACGGGAATTAACCGAAAGTAAATGTGTTGGTAACCACCACGTCACGGCTGTAAGGCTATTGTCGCGCCGTTTTAACGATGGAGGTCGAAGTCTGGACGTGTCTATGTTTCATATTCGTCTTCGTGCCTTGACCTTGATCCCAATCCTGCTAGGCTTTTTCTGCCTGTGCACTGTCATACCAGGCTACGCCGAATGGTATGTGGCCGGCTACGGGGGAGTAGGCATGGGACAGAATCTGACCGATGTCACCATGCCTCCGTATGGTGAACGTCTCGCTCAGGCCCAGTTCCCCACGACGACGATCCCTACAACTGGGGACACTCTCACCCAGAGTTTCAATACTTCTGACATTTCGCTAAATAGCTCCCCGATCTTCGGTGCGAAGGTCGGGTATTTTCTTGAGGATCCATCCTTTAAGTGGCTGGGGTTCGAACTGGAGACCTTCACCAGTAAACCCGATATCAAGCAGCAGACCTTGCACACGTCGCAAGACATCTTGTATACGCCTAAAAATACCGCTGGATGCCCGCTAATCCTCGACCAATGCCCTCAAAGCATCAATGGGCAACCAGGACAGTTTGCCGTCTCTGAATCTTCGCTTCGCGTCACCGCGGTTGCCGCCAATCTCATTGCTCGATACCCGGGCAAACTGCTGCAACCCTACCTAGGCATAGGGGTGGGCGCATTTTACTTCAACGCGTCAGACCAGTTCTCTGGCAGCCAATTCGTACCGGGGCTCAATACACAGGCCGGGTTGAAAATACTGGCCACTGAGGAATGGGGGCTCTTTGTGGAAGGGAAGTACAACTACGCCACGATCGACAATCTCGACCCTTCCGGCTACGGGCTCAGCGGCACGTACAGCGCCTTCAATCTCCTCGGCGGTGTCGCCTATCACTTTTAGCAGGTTGCTGAAAAAGTCCACCGGCGTCACAGCCCGTGCTGCGCGAAGCACTGGACCAGCGAGATAGCCGCGATCCATCGCACTGCAAAGCGGCAGGGGTGAATCGCTCCTCTTCAATTAAAAACTGGCACAGCCGGTTTGCAATTTCATCCCGTATCCGCCGGAAGACCTCGAGCCGAATCTCCACCGGGGCTGCGGCGGGATCATCAAAAGACCAATGACGAATATTGATCGCGCCGGGAAAGACCGGACAGGACTCTTTGGCTCGATCACACACCTTGATGACGTAATTGAAAGACTGCCCGACAAACTCCTCGAGATGCTTCGATCGAGAGTGTCGAACATCTACGCCGATTTCACGCATGGACGCTACTGTCATCGGATTGAGGCCGGCGGGATGGGTCCCGGCACTTTCCGCCTCGAAGTGGTCACCCGCAATGAGGCAGAGTAGGGCTTCTGCCATCTGGCTGCGCGCCGAGTTTCCCGTACAGAGAAAAAGAATCCGCTGTTTCACGATTGGCTCACGTGCAACAACTTGTGGCACAACAAGCCGCTTGGCTCGCGACGGGCTTTGAAGCGCGAACGAAGCCACTCACGAACTTGCCATCAACAAGGGGGGCAACCGCCTCAATGTCCACTCCCGTCCCATTGAAGAGGTCCCGAGCATCCTGGGCAGTATAGACGCGTGTGGCTTCGATGGACACCTGCTCGAACCCTGCCTGGCTCAGTTTCCTCTTGTACTCGGTCTCCTCCAAGGCTCCCGCGATGCACCCAGCCCACAATTCGAGGCTCTGTCGAATTTCCTTCGGCATGTCGCCCCGGATCACGATGTCCGACACCGCAAACCGCCCACCCGGTTTCAGCACCCGGAAGGCTTCAGCTAATACTCGATCCTTATCCGGCGACAGATTGATGACGCAGTTGGAGATGATCAGATCAATCGAATTGTCCGGCAAGGGAATGTGTTCGATATCGCCTTTGAGAAACTCGACATTGGTCACACCGGCCTTGGCTTGGTTGGCTCTGGCCAGTTCCAACATTTCATCGGTCATGTCCAGCCCGTAAACCTTGCCGTTGGGCCCCACGCGCCTGGCCGAAAGCAGCACATCGATTCCCCCGCCCGACCCCAAATCCAAGACTGTCTCGCCCATCGCAATGGGTGCTAAGGCGGTTGGATTGCCACAACCGAGCGATGCCCGAACCGCCTCTTCCGGCAGTACTGCCGTCTGGCCATCTCCATACAGATCGCCGGTAATAGGGTCTAACTGCCCGTGCGTCAGGACAGAACCGGCCCCACAACACGAACGCTGTTCCTTTTGCTGGGATTGTAACGCGGCTTTCCCATACCGGGCCTTGATCTCGTCTTTTAACCCCTGTTGATCAGTCATACGCCTCTCCCATCAACAAATATTGATTACTTAGAGTCAAAAAAATCAGCAACACCGATCTGCTGAAACTGCTGACTTCGCCACCTGCTTCAAGGTATCTACCACCGTTTCAAGTTCCTCAATCGCATCTGGAACGATCGAGTAGTAGATCCAACGCCCCTCCCGGCGATCACGAATGAGCCCGGCGTCCTTGAGCACCTTGAGGTGAAAGGACAACCGGGACTGTGCGGACTTCATGGCATCTGTCAGCTCACAGACGCATTGTTCCCCTTCTGTTAACCGTTCAAGTAATGCTAACCGGGTCTCGTCGGATAAGGCATGAAACAATCTGACGGATTTTTTCAGTGGGACAGATGACGTGACCATGGTCACATATATATCAACGAATCTTGATTAGTCAAGGCCCATCGCTACGGGGATCTTGACCAGGCGGCAAACGAGATTATCTGTGGGCCGTGGCAGGGGTTACCACACAACCACCAGGAGGTTCCGGGCGGACTTTAAAGAGGGCCGAATGAGAATCACGTCGGCGGGCTCAATGTGCGGGGTGGCCGATTGCGGTGCCGGCATTACTTCAATTACAGGTATAGCAGAGGAGGTACATCGTGAGCCTTGGAATTGATATTAATACCATCGCACGTCTGCTGTTGCAGGATGGCATGTGGTACGAAGTTCTACCTGGCTCCTTCACCATTGATTCGTTTGACTGGACGGACAGTGAGGGTCTCGTGGTCGAGGGTGGAAACGTTGCCGGTGTGCCGACGATGGGAGTACGGTTTAAGGTGCGCGGCATGAACGGATGGATTTCGTGTCCCCTCTCATCAATCATGGCCGTTCACTACGAGCCAATTGAGATAGATGAACCGATCCCGTCGAATATTCCGAAAGCGTTGGCGGAAGAGATAGATCCCCCACCTCGGATAAACCGAACGTGAGGGGTACCAGTATCTATTATGAGCTTGAGGCATTCTGAGGGGCTGGGTCGTATGCCATACAGGACCAGGCCTCCTCGATTGTGTTTTTCAAACCAGGTGATTTAGTACACATCGACAACCTAAGCCCACAAGAAGCCACAAATCAGGATAGTCCCGACACTGGTGTAGATGGGGCTGGTTTGTCCTGTCTTGGTAGCAACGAGGTAGCAGAAACTCATCTCAACTACCCAGATGCTCCAAAAAATGTTTAGCCGTATGGTCGAACTCCCATACTTCCCTACGGGCGACTGGACGATCTCCATTTCCAAGAGAGTACGAGATTTCGACACCTAGTCTGATCGGTCAGATTTCAAATAGACCCGGTAGCCACCCTCCTAGTCCCTTGCGCTCTTATTCTTGCTCTTCCTACAATACGCGTCCTTCCGAAGCCCCTATGCCCTTATCAATTTCGTCCCTCTCACCTATGGATCGACTGACCCTCGAACGACGACAAGTAGGAATCTACCTATTAGCCATTACCGCTGGTCTGTTGCTGGGAAGTACTTGGCCTGGCCTCAGCCATGCCTTCGAAATCTTGCTGTGGCCTAGGTTGATGCTGCTTCTCTATGCGACGTGCGTGCAGGTGCCGCTGCTTCACCTGCGCGAGGCGTTTCTGGATCATCGGTTCGTCGCAGCGGTACTGATCGGGAACTTTCTTGTCTTACCGACACTGACCTGGTTGCTCGTGCAATGGTTACCCTCCAATCCGGCAGTCCTCTGCCACCAAGAGAACGCGTGATCTGTGGTGGAAGTGCAGGCGGGCCATCACCGCCATCGGCGGCTGGCCCAGGTTGTAGCGTTCGAGTTGATGCCGTGCGTGGCGACGA
>JACAFD010000003.1 GCA_013388555.1 Nitrospirota bacterium
ACTTCATCTCCGGACCTAAGAGGACATCCACCCCTGGAAACTTATTGAAGGGGAACACGGATTCTTTCACAGACAAGTGAGCGGGAGTAGGGGCTTCGGTGAACCCCAGCTCCGGAAGGCTCTTGCCTACCATGGTCTTCATAGCCAGCTTGGCAAGCGGCACGCCTATAGCTTTACTGACGAACGGCACAGTGCGTGAACCTCGAGGATTGACCTCCAGCACATAGACCACCTGGTCTTTAATGGCAAATTGCGCATTCATCAGACCGATCACGCCGAGTTCAAGCGCCAAGGCCGTCATTTGCCGGCGAATCTCCTCGACCACTTTCTGATCAAGTGAATAGGGCGGCAACGAACAAGCCGAGTCTCCCGAATGCACTCCGGCTTCTTCGATATGTTCCATGATCCCGGCCACCACGACGGTTGTCCCATCAGAAATGGCATCGGCATCGACTTCTATCGCATCCGACAGATACTTGTCGATCAGCACGGGATGTTTAGGCGAGGCTGTGACGGCCGATCCCATATATTCAAGCAAGCCTGATTCGTCATAGACAATCTGCATGGATCGCCCACCCAGCACATATGAAGGCCGGACCATAACCGGATAGCTGATCTGAGAGGCGATCCCCACGGCCTCGCTTACAGAACGGGCCATACCACTCTCCGCCTGGCGGAGCCCGAGCTTATTCAAGAGCTCGCGAAACCGTTCTCGATCCTCCGCACGATCGATCGCCTCGGGACTCGTCCCCAGAATTCTCACCCCGGCTTTGGATAAGGGCAGCGCGAGCTTGAGGGGCGTCTGACCGCCGAACTGCAACACGACGCCCAACGGCTGTTCGCACTCCACGATGTTGAGAACATCTTCCTCAGTCAACGGCTCAAAATAGAGTCGGTCCGAGATGTCGTAGTCTGTACTCACCGTTTCAGGATTACAATTCACCATGATCGACTCAATACCCTCTTCCCGAAGCGCCATGGCCGCATGGACACAACAGTAGTCGAATTCGATGCCCTGCCCGATACGATTCGGCCCCCCGCCCAGGATGATCACTTTTCTCCGATCGGTCGGGCGAGCCTCACATTCGCTTCCGTACGTCGAATAGAGATACGGAGTATGGGCCTCAAACTCTGCGGCGCAGGTGTCGACCCGTTTATAGGTTACCCTTCTTCTCTCCTGACCGTCTCCGATCCGCTGCTTGCAGACCAAGGCAGCCGTGACACCAATAAGCTCTGCGATACGCTCGTCTGAAAAACCAAGCTCCTTGGCCTCCCACAGCAGCGATTCCTCAACAACAACGGGGTTCTTTTTCCCCTGATCGGCCAGCAAGGCCTCAAATTGCATCAGATCTCGGACCTGCTCCAGGAACCATGGGTCAATCTTTGTGAGGGTAAACAGATCGTCATTAGACAAGCCAAGACGCATGGCATCCGCCACGTGCCACAATCGCTCGGCAATCGGGGTCCGCAGATGTTGGCGTACCGACTCTATTACCTGGTTCCGATCAATCCCTTCAGGAATGCCACGATCCAGGCCCTCCCGTGAGGAGAGCCCGTTCATATTCAATTCCAGTGATCGAATCGCTTTCTGCAAGGATTCTTTGAAAGTCCGCCCGATGGCCATCACTTCGCCCACCGATTTCATCTGTGTCGTCAGAGTCGGATCGGCACCCCGGAACTTTTGGAAGGCAAAGCGAGGGATCTTCACCACGACATAATCGATCGTGGGCTCAAAGGAGGCTTTCGTCACCCCGGTGATGTCGTTGGTGATTTCATCCAGCGTGTAGCCCACGGCAAGTTTCGCCGCAATCTTGGCGATGGGAAATCCAGTCGCTTTCGAAGCGAGGGCGGAACTCCTCGATACACGGGGATTCATTTCGATGACTACCATATCACCGTCCTGAGGATTCAGGCCGAATTGAACGTTCGACCCTCCGGTATCGACACCGATCTCACGCATGATCCCCACTGCAGCATCCCGCATCCGCTGATACTCTTTGTCCGAAAGGGTCATGGCCGGCGCAACCGTGATACTGTCACCCGTGTGCACCCCCATCGGGTCCAGATTTTCGATCGGACAGACAATGACGACATTGTCTTTGAGATTCCGCATCACCTCTAGCTCGTATTCTTTCCACCCGATCAGAGATTCTTCGATCAGGAGTTGACCGACAGGGCTCATCGCGAGACCCCACTCGACAATCTTCTCGAACTCTTCCCGGTTGTACGCGATATTTCCACCGGTCCCGCCCATGGTGAACGATGGTCGAATGATTGCCGGAAATCCGATCTGATCGAGAATCTTGATGGCCTCTTCACGGGTATGCGCCGTACCGCTAGCCGGCACTCGCAACCCAATCCGCTGCATGGCATGTTTGAAAGCTTCGCGATCCTCGGCCTTATGAATTGCCTCCGCAGATGCGCCGATCAACGTAACCCGGTATTTTTCCAGCGTCCCACGCTTGACTAATCCCATGGTCGTATTCAGTGCGGTCTGCCCCCCCATAGTCGGGAGTAGAGCATCCGGACGTTCCCGCTCGATCACTTTCTCAACCACCTCGACCGTGATCGGTTCCACATAGGTCCGATCCGCCAATTCAGGATCAGTCATGATCGTCGCCGGATTGCTGTTGATCAGAATCACCCGATAACCCTCTTCTTTGAGTGCTTTACAGGCCTGGGTGCCGGAATAGTCGAACTCGCAGGCCTGGCCGATCACGATGGGCCCGGATCCTATCAACAAAATAGACTTTATATCTGTACGCTTTGGCAAAGGAACCTCTTTTCGGAATTAGTCAGCTTGTTTCTCGAATCGGCCCAATCATCGGCCGGTACGGCGCCGGCGCCGGTGGAGCTATGCCACCCCCCGGGCCATGATAATGCTGGAGTGCCTCGGGCAGCCAGGCTTCAATCTGGTTGATACGTGTCAAGTCGGACGGATGGGTGGACAAGAACTCCGGTACCGCCTGCTGCGAGCGAAAGCAGAGCTTGCCGATCATCTCCCTGGGACAACCGCTCATGCGTTCCCAGAACGGCACTGCTGCACGAGGATCGTACCCGGCCTGCGCCATCAATCGAAGCCCGATGTAGTCGGCTTCCGATTCTTGTTTTCGATTGAAGGGTAACGACACATTCACCCCATAAGCCCCCAACAGGCCCTGAATTGCACCGGCATTGACATTTCCAGTCGCCGCCGCACCCAGTGCGCCCAACTGGGCGATCTGGTCCAAAATACTCCGGCTCATCCGCTCCACCCCGTGACGCTGCAACGCATGCGCGACCTCATGCCCCATCACCGTCGCCAGACCAGCATCGTCTTTCGTATGTTTAAGGATCCCTGTGAAGATGGCGACCTTCCCCCCCGGCAAGGCAAAGGCATTGACCATCTTGTCGTCTTGAATGACCGCGAACTCCCACTGATACTCCGGCTTGTTGGCTGCTTGCGCGATGTTTCTTCCCACGCGGTGCACCAGCTCATTCACTTCGACGTTATCGCTGAGCGGCGCGGCCCGTAAGACCTGACGGAATGCGCTCACTCCAAATTCCAACTCCTTCTCTTCGGAGAAAAAGATCACCTGATCGCGGGCCGTGCCAGGCGCCCTGTAACAACCAGCCAAGCTGCCGAACAGACTCATGGCCGTCCCAACCCCAAGCGCCGCACAGAGGCCCACCGCACCCTGCGCGCCCAGAGCCAGCATCGCCCGACGTCCGACCGGTGTCGCGAAGACGTGGTCCATTGCGCGATCTGCTGATTGAATCATTGCAGGGCTGCTCCGGTGAATAAATCGACCACTCACCCAATGCGAAACTCTTCTCAGGGCATCCAAAGGTACATGAACTGCGGCGTTCCGCCCCGCACCATCGACAACAAATCCATATTGGCCAACCCGGCTATGCCCGGACTCGCCTCGAATAAGCGTGAATAGATATTATTCTTATATTCCCCCCGATGTCCGTAGGTCACAACCCGCGCCTCCGTCAAACCAGCCTTCTTCTTGGCCGCCTCAATCGCATCGTCGAGATACCCGACTTCGTCGACGAGACCTGCTGCTTTGGCCTGTTCGCCGGAATAGATCCGCCCATCGGCCAGCTTCTTAATTTGTTCAGGGGACAGGTTGGGGCGTCCTTCCTGCACCACTGCCAGGAACCGTTGATAGAACGAGTCAATCACGTTTTGAAAGATCCCTCGCTCCTCGGCCGTCATGACCCGAAAAGGTGAGCCCATGTCCTTGCGCGGTCCGGAGGTGATGGCACTGGCTTCGACACCCACTTTTTCAAGCAATCCCCGGGCATTCACGGTCAACATGATGACACCGATACTGCCAGTCACTGTGGAGGGATGGACCAAAATACTGTCTGTCGCCATGGCGAGGTAGTAGCCCCCTGATGCCGCCACATCCATCATCGAGGCAATCACGGGAACCTTTCTCTTCATTTTGAATTCCCGCAACTCGTGATACAGGATGTCCGATGCGGTCACGGTTCCACCAGGACTGTTGATGCGAACAACTACGGCTTTGATCTTGTCGTCCTTCGAAGCCCTCGTCAGTTCTTCCTTGAACGTGGCCACCATATTGGGCTGCGGAACAATGCCGTCCTTGCCTTGTGAGCTAATCACGCCTGACAGATCCAGCAACAGCACTTTTCCATCGCCCGTGCCACTGAGTTGCATTTCTTTGATCGGCCCCGGTGGTTCGATCAGGTTGACCGTAATGCACCCGGACTGCAGGCTGGCGGCTAGTACGACGCACAGCAGACCAAACATTCTGTAAACCCTATACATGCTGCTTCTCCATCAACTGAGTAAACTCGGTGAATAAGTAGGCGGAGTCGTGGGGACCAGGGGACGCCTCAGGGTGATACTGCACGGAAAACACCGGACGATCAACACAGGCCAATCCTTCGATCGAGTGATCGTTGAGAATCACATGTGTCACTGCGACTTGACCGAACACCGTATCTACCAGGGCCAGTCGGTCAGGGGTCTCGGTACTTCGACCGGCGACCTGTACCGCAAAATTGTGGTTTTGCGACGTGATCTCGACTTTTCTTGTCCGAAGGTCCATGACCGGATGATTAGCCCCATGGTGGCCGAACTTTAATTTGTAGGTTTTAAGCCCAAGCGCGAGGCCGAGAATCTGATGCCCTAAACAGATGCCAAAGATCGGGCGGTACCCGATCAATCGGCGCACCGCCTCAACTGCGTAGGGCACTCCCTCCGGATCCCCCGGACCGTTCGATAGAAAAATTCCATCGGGATTCAGGGCTTCAACCTGGCTCGCAGTGGTCGAAGCCGGCACAACAGTCACATCACACCCGACATCGACAAGCCGACGAAGAATATTCAGTTTCACCCCGAAATCATAGGCCACGACATGCCAACGCCTGGCCGTGCCAACCCCCGTCCTGTCGTTACGTGAGGGAGCCCACTGCCCTGCACCCTCCGCCCATTGATAGGCCCCGTCACAAGTGACCTCTGTCGCCAAGTCCCGGCCCACGATGCTGGGCGCTGCCTGTGCCTTCTCGACAGCTAGGCGTGAATCTCCTCCCCCATGGGTGATCAGACCCTGCTGTGAACCATGTTCACGCAGATGCCTGGTGAGGGCCCTCGTATCCAGCCCCTCAATGGCAACGATCTTCGCCTCATGCAAGTAGTCTTGTAACTGCTGTCGGCTGCGCCAATTGCTGGCGAGCTGGCTCGCCTCCTTGACGATAAATCCCTCGGCCCAAATCCGCCGTGACTCGGCATCCTCCGGTGTCACACCGTAGTTTCCAATATGGGGTGAGGTCATCGTGATGATTTGTCCCTTGTACGAAGGATCGGTCAAGACTTCCTGGTAACCGGTCATCGCCGTGTTAAATACGACTTCTCCCACCGCCTCACCCTCGTACCCGAGGGCACGACCTTCGAAGAGCGTACCATCTGCCAATGCTAACAAGGCTTTTTTCATGTGGATACCTTCTCTCGCGCAAGAGAAAGACTGGTTCTGATTCCAACTAGTACAATCCCCAAAACAAGATTCACCATATAGATCATCCGAACTGGTAAAAGAATGCGAAACAGCGCCTCGAAGGCCGCCTTCCTTGCAGCCTCTTCCTTCACCGCGAAGGCCTGAGCTTGAAGCGATGTCGCATAGGGATGCAGAACAACAATAATGATGCCGGCGATCAACACCATCCCTGCCAACAACGCCAGTTCGCCCCGACTGACTGCTACCGCCTGATCGCCACTCCACCAGCGGTACCATGCGGCGGCACACATGATCGCCACCGCACCGATCACGAAACGATTATAGCCTTCGAATGCCTGTGTCAGAAACAATCCGCCTATTTCCTGACCACCGAACGTATTGAAGACTGCTGGAATGACCGCGCCGATAAGTACCAGCAGACCGCCGAGCCATATGCCCAACGCCAGCCATTCGAGCGTGAGGCAACACACCATTCCCCAGCGGGACATGCGATGCACCGCGTTAAGGCTCCGCCAAACCGGCCTCGAATACCACTCGGCCACCCACGATCGTCGTCGTCACCCGTCCCTTCACCTTCCATCCGGCGAAGGGCGTGTTTCGGCTCTTTGAACGAAACTTGGCCGGATCCACCTCCCACTGTTCCTGCTGATCGACAATCACCACATCCGCATCAACCCCGACCGCCAACGTGCCTTTGGACAATCCAAAGACCTTTGCCGGAGCAGTACTTAACTTATCAACAGCCGCCTCCAGCGATAAGACGCCCTCATCAACCAACGCAAAGGTCAAGGGCAGGGCTGTCTCCAATCCGACGATACCGAATGGCGCCTCTGTAAATCCGAGTTGTTTCTCCTGTGTGGCATGGGGAGCATGATCCGTGGCGATGACATCGATCGTGCCGTCGCGAAGACCTTCCTTGATCGCTTGCACATCCTGCCACGTCCGCAGAGGCGGATTCATTTTTGCGTAGGTATTATAGCCACGGACCACTTCTTCCGTGATAGTAAAATGATGGGGGCAGGCTTCGGCCGTGACTTTGAGTCCGCGTGACTTGGCCTCTCGCACCATCCTGACCGATCCTACCGTGCTGATATGCGCCAGGTGCAGCCGGGCCCCGGTCAGTTCCGCCAGCGCGACATTACGAGCGACCATCACATCTTCTGCCGCCGCGGGCATGCCGGGAAGGCCCAGCTCGGTTGAAATGGCCCCTTCGTTCATACAGCCGCCCTCGGCAAGATGGAGGTCTTCACAGTGATCGACGACCGGCACGTCGAAGGCCAATGCATATTCCATCGCTCTCCGCATGACCAGGCTGTTCATCACCGGTTTCCCGTCATCGGAAATCGCCACACAACCGGCGCGATGCAAGTCGCCGATTTCCGCCAGTTCCTTCCCTTCCGAACCTTTTGTAATCGCCCCGATCGGAAACACATTCGCCAATCCGGCCGCTCGTGCTCGATCCAGCATGAATTCGGTGATCGCTTGATTGTCATTGACCGGATTCGTATTGGGCATGCAGCAGACCGATGTGAAGCCCCCGGCCACCGCCGCTGCCGCCCCACTCTGGATCGACTCTTTGTATTCGAAACCAGGCTCCCGGAAATGGACGTGAAGATCAACGAAGCCGGGAAGGACCAAGCGACCCGTGGCATTGATCTTCGTGGCCTCGGCGGGAACCTTGAGGTGAGATCCCACCGCGATGACCCGCCCGTCATCGATCAGCACATCGGCCATGCCGTTAAACCGTCCGGGATCGATGACGTGCCCGCCCGTGATGTGAATGGCCACGATTCAGCTTGCTCCTGACAACAGATACAGAATACCCATGCGGACTGCCACACCGTTCGCAACCTGATCCAGAATGACCGACGACAGACTATCGGCCACATCCGGCGCAATCTCGACCCCGCGATTGATCGGACCTGGATGCATCACGATCGCCCCCGGGTCGGCCATCTTGACCCGCTCGGCCGTTAACCCGTAGAGTCGCGCATATTCACGGATAGTTGGGAAGAGCGCAATCCCCTGCCGTTCGAGCTGCAACCGCAACATCATGATGACCTGCAC
>JACAFD010000248.1 GCA_013388555.1 Nitrospirota bacterium
GCTTGGTGACATAATCGTCGGCGCCTAAGTCAAGTGCAGCGACCTTCGCCTGTTCTTGTTCGCGCGCCGATAGCACGAGGATCGGGGTGGTGGACCACTCGCGGACTTGCCGAATCACCTCGGTCCCATCCACATCAGGAAGCCCAAGATCGAGCAGGATGATGTCTGGATTTCTCGCCTTCGCCTGCGCAATCCCGTCTCCCGCTGTGGTCGCTTCGTGGAGGCGATAGCCATGGGCAGGTAGGGAAGTCCGAAGAAATCGGCGGATCTCCGGTTCATCTTCGATGAGGAGGACGGTTACTTCATGAATGGCCATGACAGTGTAAGATCCTTCCATCCCCTCACACGACTGGATGGCGTTCGGCCTTTTCTGGCTCGATCGTCGGCTGAGCCTGCTCGATCGGAAGAGTGAACCGGAATACGGCACCGCCACCGGGGCGTTTTTCAACCCAGATGCGCCCGCCATGAGCTTCGATAATGCCTCGGCAAATCGTGAGGCCAAGTCCCACCCCCCCTTCACGGGCCGGCCCGGCCCGGTAGAACTTATCAAAGATGCGCTGTTCATCCCCGGGTGGAATCCCGGGCCCTCGATCGGCGATCCCAAAAACCAGTTCGTGATCGGAGGCCGTCGCAGACAGCTCAATGGCCGTGGAAGGAGGGGCAAATTTCAGGGCATTCTCAAGCAGATTGACCAGGACTTGTTCCATCAATACACCATCCGAAAGCACGAGCGGCAGGTCTGGAGGAAAATCGGTACGTACGTGATGTCCGTTCAACCGACTCTCCAAACGTGTCAATGCTGCTCCTACGATCTCGTCGAACGGATGCCATTCTTTTTGTAATTGGACTGCGCCTGATTCCAACCTTGTCATGTCCAATAAATTTCGAACCAGCCGATCCAGTCGATGTGCCTCATTATAGATAGACTTCGCCAACTCATGACGCGCCACGGAGCCAAGCTGGTCTTTCTCTTCAAGAAGACCGCTGGCGGCTCCGGTAATGGTCGCCAGGGGGGTCCGGAGGTCGTGGGAAACAGAACTGAGGATGGCATTGCGCATCCGTTCTGTCTCCACCGAGACGTGCGCCTGCTGCGCTTCTTCCGCCAAGCGGGCACGTTCCAATGCAAGGGCAATCTGGTTAGTCAGGATTTCAAGGAGATGGAGCTGCTCCGTATCCAGGAAACGCGTCGCGAGGGTCGGACGAACCGCCAACACGCCGATAGGACCCTTTGATCCAACTAATGGCAGATACAACGCACTGGCGCCAGGTAATGTGTCGCTGCCCAGGCCTGCCCGCTCGCCATGATCGAAGACCCATTGCACCACTCCCGATTCTTTTGGATCCAATTCGAAGAACAGTTGCTCGTCCAGTTGAAGGACCAGACGCTTGTTGAGATCCGCCACAAACACGGCGGCCTGGCTATCGAACACCTCTCGAACATGTTTCACAGCCAGTTGTGTGAGTGTGGCCAGCCCACGGTGGGTGGCCAGGTCACGGCTCAAGGCATAGAGAACCGCCGTACGCCGTTCCTGATGCCGAGCCAGGTCAGCCTGTTGCTTGGTGCGGACGGTCAGTCCACTGATCGTCAGCGCGACCAGCAGCATGACGGCAAACGTCAGGAGATACTGAATGTCCGACACGGCAAAGGAGAGATAAGGAGGAACAAAGAAAAAGTCGAACGCGGCGACACTGAGGACTGATGCGACGACCGATGGCCCTCGTCCATAACGAGTGGCCACGAGTACGATTCCCAACAAATACACCATGGTGAGATTGGCGGTGCTGAAATACGGAAACATCAGCCAGGCGAGGGCAGTCGAGAGCGCGACGCCCATCACGCCAAACCCGTAGGATGACCACGCACTGCTCCGTTCTACAGCCTGACTCACCAACGGGCGGCTTTCACCGGCCTCGCCAGTGATCACATAAATGTCCGTCTCCCCGCTCTGTTGCACAAGGTCAGCCACTACCGAACCGAACACCACCTCCTTCCATCGGGCACGGACCGGCTTTCCCACGATGATCTTGGACACATTTCTCATGCGGGCATAGGTCAGTAGCTCCTGCACGACATTGGCCCCGCTCAGCACCGCTGTCTCAGCGCCAAGCACCTCCGCGAGCCGAAGCGTCTGATTTGCCCGATCGCGATCGGCTTGAGGCATCTGTAGATGCCTGGGAGTCTGCACGTACACGGCGATCCATTTTGCATGGAGACCGGTCGCCATGGTTCTCGCAGCCCGGACCAACCGAGGTCCCCTCGGCTTCATATTTACACAGACCATGATCGTTTCGGAGGTAGGCCACGTACGGACGACTGCATGATCACGGCGGTACACCTCCATCTGCTGGTCGACCCGTTCGGCTGTTCGCCGAAGGGCCAATTCGCGCAACGCGATCAGATTTCCTTTGCGGAAAAAATTCTGGAGCGCCTGTTGTGCTTGCTCCGGCAGATAGACCTTGCCGTCTTTGAGACGTTGCAGCAGGTCATCTGGCGGAAGGTCGATCAGCTCGACATCATCGGCCTGTTCGAGCACCGAATCCGGCACTGTTTCATTCACCCGGACACTGGTGATCTGAGCCACCACATCGTTCAGACTCTCCATGTGTTGCACATTGACGGTCGTATAGACGTTGATACCCGCCTTCAAGAGCTCCATCACGTCTTGCCATCGTTTTGGATGCCGAGAGCCCTGGACATTGGTGTGGGCCAGTTCGTCCATCAGAATGAGCTGAGGCCGACGGGCGAGTGCCGCGTCAAGATCGAATTCCCGCAATGTCGTTCCGCGATGCTCGAGCACGCGTGGTGGCAGAATTGTCAGCCCTTCCAGCAGGGCCTGTGTTTCCGTACGGCCGTGCGTTTCGACCCATCCGACTATTACATCGACCCCGTCACCCCGCTGCTCGTGCGCAGCCTGCAACATCGCGAAGGTTTTCCCCACGCCCGCCGTAGCGCCGAAAAAGACCTTGAGCTTGCCACGCGCCTGCCTGGCCTCTTCAGCCTGCACGCGCCTCAGCAAGGTATCGGGATCGAGCCGTCGTTCTTCCATCAGATGTGTGCGATCGGTGACACGGCGTTCGGTGCAGAATGAAATGGTCGTATTAGTGTAAAAGACATACCAGAACCGGTCAATGAGCGCTCTTGCCCGGTTACGACAACCTGAGCACAGCTGATCATTGGTTCCGGGATTGATCCTATTAGTGGTTCTCTTTCGTGTGACGGTCCAGTGCAAGTTTGAACGTCAGTATTATATTGACCCGGCACATTGTCGGCCTGACGACAACCCTGTTGAGGCAAGTCCCGAATCATCTCGGGGTTAGAAAGAATGGAGTCGGACTTGCTGTCGAACAATGTTCATGTCGTATCAGCCATGAACCCCCTTCCTTTCTGAAGATGGCGGTGCAGAGACCTTGTGAAAGACGTTGAAGCACCCCGCTTCTCACGACTTTGTATTCATACTCATAGGTTGCCCATCCAACTGTCCCTGCAACGCTAGCCTTGATGTTCATGACCCTGGATAAGATACCGATGGGTTCGTCAGAGTTAATCCGGGCCAACACCTCTGCGAGGTATGTTTCTTGGTCCTTGACCGTTTGTGATTTCCCGTCTTTGACTCCTGCGTAATCTTGCGTGTAGAAACGGAGAATGGATCGGGAGTCTTTCGTTTTTGAAAATTGCGACTCGGCATTTGCAACATTGTTGAGTGTCGTGACGATGAGATCTTCTTCTTGGCTGATCGCATTTCCCTCTGCGTTCTGTTGGGACGTAGAGGTATCGTCTTTGCCTGTGCACCCATGAATCAGAATCAGTGCGAATAGAAGGGCAAACGTTCTGAGAGATAGGTTCATATAAGGCTCTCTTAGTCTCTTGCCCATGAAATCAAGGTCCGTATTTCCCAAAGGTTTGGAGGAAGGTGTTTCTCCAAAAGCATTTCTTAGGGGTATAGTCCCCTCCTTGATCCCTTCCGCTCAACCCGAGCTTTCCCCTTTGTCATGATCCACAACAAAAGGGATGGGAACAAAATGACGAGCAGGAAGGAGTCGATAGCTAAGACCCATTCCATTGCGTGTCTTCCCGCTGAGTTGATGGTGGGACAGCCGTTTACTTCACGGTATCCAGTGCAAGATTCAGCGCCAGCACGTTCACCCGGGGTTCTCCGAGAATCCCAAGCTGACGTCCCTCCGTATGCTGAGAAACGAGTTGGCGAACCATGTCTTCTTCCATCCCCCGGGCAAGCGCGACTCGTCTCACTTGGTATGCCGCAGACGCGGGACTGATATGCGGATCGAGAC
>JACAFD010000283.1 GCA_013388555.1 Nitrospirota bacterium
CACCCCACCGATCCCGACCCGCATCCCGGTAGAGAAATTCCCCGAACAGGAGCGGGAGGCTTACATCGACGGGAACGAGCGGGCTTGTATCGCCGAGGTACTCGAGCAGCGGATGGACCGTCGGAACATTGCGGGCACCCTCTCGCAGGAGGTGCTCGAAGAATTCCGGCTCACCGCCCTTCGGGAGCCGGAGGACGGCAGCCACGCGAGGCGACAGATCACAGCGTCCGAGCGGCTTGGTCTTTCCGTGGAGCAAGAGCATGCCGTATTGGAGGAACTCCGATATCAGTACGGGCTCAATGCCCACAACCACCATATGGCGCTCGAACGCTTCGCGGCGCGCAGGTTCTCTCCGGCAGAACAATCGGCGGTGGTCGAGAACGCGCTCCGGGTCATGAGCCTGACTAAAGGGTTCGCGCGGCTGGTGCTGCTCTGCGGCCATGGGAGCACCACAGAGAATAACCCCTACGCATCCGCGTACCACTGTGGGGCCTGTGGAGGGAATCCTGGCGGACCCAATGCCAGGGTCTTGGCAGCCCTGGCCAATAAGGCGCAGGTCCGCCAGGAGCTACGGAACCAGGGGATCGAGATCCCGGAGGACACGTGGTTTATCGCCGGTGAGCACAACACGACCACGGACCACGTCACCTTGTTCGATCTGGAAGAGTTGCCCGAGAGCCACCGTCCGGATGTGCGCCAGTTGCAACTAGACCTGGAAGCGGTAAGACTCCTGAACACTCAGGAACGCCTTGCTCGATTGCCGGGGGCTCCCGACCGGCCCTCGCCTCTGACTGCCGCCGGCTATGCGTCGCAAGTCAGCCGTGACTGGGCACAGGTCCGGCCGGAGTGGGGACTCTCCAGCAATGCGGCGTTTATTGTGGGACGCCGATCGTTGACACGAGACCTCAAGCTTGACGGTCGGGTCTTTCTCCACAATTACGACCAGTCCCAGGACGAAACCGGCAGGGTGTTGGAGGCCATCATGACCGCCCCGCTGGTCGTGTGCCAAATGATCAATTTTCAATATTATTTTTCCGCGACGGACAGCTGGGCGTACGGGAGCGGGACGAAAGTCTTGCACAACGTCGTCAGCGGAGTCGGTGTGATGCTCGGGAGGCACAGCGATCTGCAAACAGGGTTTCCTTTTCAAGCCCTGACCACGGGTGCTCGCCGGTTTCATGAGCCGCTCCGTCTGCTCACCGTGATCGAGGCGGATACGGAAAGAATCTCCCAGACCATCTCTCGCCATGTGGTGCTTCAGAATTTTTTCAACAATCAGTGGCTCTATCTCGTCTCCTGCCATCCCACCACGGGAGAGTTTTCGGAGTATCAGCCAGGAGGCACCTGGAAGGCGATTTCCCCACCGATCTCATGATGATGAACACGGCGTATATTCTGATCCCGGCCCTTCCGTTTGCCGCCTTCCTGATCATCGCGCTGGGCAGCCGATGGATAGGCGAGGCGAGCCATCGGCTGGCAATCCCGGCGGTCGCCGCCTCGTTCATCCTCTCGGTTCTGGCCTGTATCGACGTGTACCAACATGGAGCCAGGTCGATCCCGTTGTATAACCTGATCACATCAGGCAGTCTGAACGTCGAGGCAGGTCTCTACGTAGACGCGGTCACGGTAACCCTATTGTTTCTCGTCACAGGGGTCAGCAGCCTCGTCCATGTCTTTTCCAGCCGATACATGCAGGCGGACCCGCGCTACGCCCGCTTCTTCGCACTGATCGCGCTCTTTACCTTCGCCATGATCA
Organism: Nitrospirota bacterium; assembly: GCA_013388555.1. GTDB lineage: Bacteria > Nitrospirota > Nitrospiria > Nitrospirales > Nitrospiraceae > Palsa-1315. The sequence goes on from JACAFD010000283.1 coordinate 1,757, forward strand.
TGCTGGTCATGGGCGCGAATCTGTTTATGCTATTCATGTTCTGGGAAATCATGGGGTTGTGCTCATATCTATTGATTTCCCATTGGTCACGCCGTCCCTCGGCCTGCGACGCCGCGACGAAAGCCTTTCTCGTGAATGGGGTGGCGGATGTTGGCCTCGCATTCGGAATCTACCTGACGTGGGCCACCTTCGGCACGCTAGACATCCAGGCGATCTTGTCGGCTGCGCCACAGTATGCCGATCAGACGGTGAACCTCCTTGGATGGCTCGGTCTTGAGTGGCAGGTCCCCATCCTCTCCGTGATTGCGTTGCTGTTGTTCATGGGACCGATCGGCAAGTCCGCGCAGATTCCCCTCCATGTCTGGCTCCCATTTGCGATGGAAGCTCCGACCCCGGTCTCCGCGCTGATCCACGCCGCGACCATGGTCAACGCGGGCGTGTACCTCCTGATCCGTATGGCGCCGCTGTATGTGCTGGCTCCGACCATCATGAACGTGGTGGCGGTCATCGGCGGCGTGACCGCTCTCTTTGCCGCCCTGGTCGCCCTCACGCAATTCGACATCAAGCGCATTCTGGCCTACTCGACGATCAGCCAACTCGGGTTCATGGTTATGGCCTGCGGCGTCGGCGCATACGGCGCCGCCATCTTTCACCTCCTCACCCATGGCGCCATGAAGAGTTTCCTGTTTCTCTCCGCAGGCAGCGCCCTTCAGTATCTTGGGGGAACCCACCATGGCGAACACGACGGCGATCACGCCGAACATGGGCATCCATCACGAACACGAGTGTCACGACAACAAGTCCCCCTATACGTCGGCGCCCTGATCATGGCGTTGATTCCACCGATCGTCATTTTCTGGGGGCCCTACGAACAGTTGTGGGAACTGTCGCACGTCGACCATGCACATGCACGCGTTGCCTTCTGGATCACGGGGCTGGCAACGACGTTTTTCGTCGCATTCTATCTGTTCCAGGGGACCATGGAGATCTTCACGCCATCCGATCGGGTCGACTGGTCCGAAGGATTTCGACCGGGGGTAATGCGGCCGCAACTGTTTTCGGCATCGCTGCTCCTGGGAATCATTCCCATCACGGCAGGGCTCGCCGCGCTCCGCCTTCTGATCTGGGGCGACTTTCTCGAATTCATCTCTCCAGCACACCCAGAGGGAGCCGCTGCTCTGGCGAGGATTTCACTCGCGGGCTGGTCCCCCGTGAGCCTTCTTTTTGGCGTCGGCGTGGCGATAGTCGGCTGGGCTACGGCGTTCTATTTCCATATCTTTCCGACCCATCCCTCGGCATGGTGGGCGGAGCGCAAAAAAGCGCTCTACCTGTTCTTTTTGAATCAAGGGTACTTCGATCAAGTCTACGAGACCATGATCATCCGCCCGTACCTGCGATTCGCTTCGTGGCTCTGGCAAAACCTGGATGTGCGGCTTATCGATCGGCCCTCGGACTGGGTTGTACACACAGCGGACAAGATCGGGATGCGTGTCGTGAAAGTCTTTGGCGGCAACCAGGCCGTTGACGTCAAACCTGGGGTGCCGTATGCCGCGATGCGCTTGCTGATGATACTGTTGATCTTTCTCCTGTTCCTGCTGGGTGTGACCGAGCAGATTGAAGTTTACTTCTTGGCGTGATCATGGAAAATCCTGCAAGCTTGTTCGGGATCCCCCATCTGGTCAGTTGGATTGTGCTGACCCCCATCATCGGGATGGTCATCGTGGCATGTCTCCGCCATGGGGAGATCATCCGCTGGACGACCCTCGGCACCACCTTGATCACGTTGGGGCTCACGGCGGGGCTGTGGGCAAGCTTTGACTACAGGGCCGGCGGGATGCAGTTTGTGGACCGCGTGCCGTTTCCGCTGGGCTTCTTTGAATACGCGGTTGGCGTGGACGGCATCAGCTTGCCGCTGGTCTTTCTCACGACATTTATCACACCTTTGTGCGTCCTCGTCTCTTGGAGGATTGATAACACAAAGGCCTTTATGCTGCTCATCCTCCTGGTGGAACTAGCCGTGACAGGCGTGTTCACTTCGATGGACGCCTTCCTCTTTTTGCTCTTCTGGGAACTCGCGATGATTCCCATGTATTTCGTGATCGCGTTCTGGGGAGGACCCAAACGGGTTCACGCGGCGATCAAGTTCCTCTTGTTCAGCGTGGGGGGGAGCTTGTTGCTGAGTCTTGGGATTGAGGCACTGCACCACTTCGGGCATACTTTCTACCTGCCGGATCTGATGCAGATGAAGTATGCGCCGAATGTTCAGCTCTTGATCTTTGTGCCGTTATTCCTAGGATTCGCCATCAAGGTGCCCATGCTCCC
>JACAFD010000308.1 GCA_013388555.1 Nitrospirota bacterium
GGCACATAGGGGGTGAGATGTTTCCGGAGGATGGCCAACTCGGGATACTTCTTGAGATTCCGTTTGACATAGTTCAAAACGCGCGGAATGTCTGCAAGGAACTTGGGATTGCCTTTGACACGATCGATGTAGACGAATCGCCCAGCCGCCTTGAGGTTACGCTGAATACTCGTGAAATCGAACAGGCGGCGGAAGGCTTCCCGGTCAGTCCATACCTGCCGATGCGTCGCTAACCGATCCAGATAGCGGTTGATCAAGCGATCGATCACTGTTTCATCGAGTTCGATATAGGCATCGCGCAGCAGCGAGGCGAGATCGTACGTCGCCGGCCCCATCAACGCATCTTGAAAGTCGATGACCCCCAGCCGATCGCCATCGACCATCAAATTGCGCGAGTGATAGTCCCGATGCACAAAGACGCGCGGTTGGCCTGCAAGCAACCCGGCAATCGTCTCGAACGCACTCCAGATAGGCAGGTGATCGTCGGCGCACATGGGTTTTCCCCGCCGCGCCACTATCCCATACTCCAGAAAATGGTCGAACTCCCACATAAGAAGGGGCACATCGAAGCTTCGGTGGAACGCGAGACAATTCGAATCGGCTAGTGAAGTGACTGTCGATTGCATATGCGCAAGGACATCGACAGCCTGCGTATAGCGAGCTTCGAGGTCTGTCTCACTTACGCCACGACAGGCTTCCGAGAGAGTCAGGTCTCCAAAATCTTCAAGATAGAGGAGCCCTGCCGGCTGATCATAGTGATAGAGGCGCGGAACGGAGACACCGGCTTTGGATAAATAGGAGAGAATATTCAGAAACGGCAACTCGGCGATCTGATGAGTCGCTCCGCTGACGGCTTCTTCTGATTGCTTAAAGGCCTCCGGCTCGGCCAACTGCATGAGAATCACCGAGCGAACAGCGTCCCCGGTCAACTCGATGCGAAAATACCGCCGGTTGGAGGCATCACCTGCTAAAGGCGTGAGAGTCTTGAATTGTCCCTGAAAGGGAAGCCGGCCCTCCACCGTGGCAGCTACGAGAGTACGATCAGGCAAAACCAGTGGCTGTTTGGGCGCGGCAGGATCGGCAGTAGCCATAGGCTGCGCATTATACTGGTGGAGGGAAACCTTGTCACGAAAAGGATGGGAAAGGAAGGGCACCCACGTTGTTCCTGTGCTCCCGGAACAGAGGAGGGGATGGAGCCTGATGATCTTCTGTGCTCGCACAACGCGCCGCCTCAGAATGAGGCGAGGGAGCAGGCAGACCGTTCTTCACTGCACGCACTCGAGGATCAACCAGGCTGCCCTGTTAATGAGCAGTGTCGATCGTTAGCAGGCTGCTGAAAAACTATAATGAAGCCAGCCGAACTTTTATAGCCTGGATATCTGGGATAGGAGAGAAACATCCCGCAGGATGCTCAAAAAGGCCGTCCGGCAAGGCCGCAGCGAATGAGGAAGGCTTAGGTCGAGGTTAAGGTTATGCGTCGAGCAGGTTTTGTGTGCTCAACCTTAGCTTCAGCCTTAACCTTCCCATAACACTGGCGGACTTTTTCAGCATTCTGCTAGGATGTGCTCAGGCATCACGCTTGGCTAGGGAAAGATTATATCGGTCGAGAAACCGCCAGCTCAATGCTCCGATGGCTGCCCCGATTGTATCGGCCAGCCAATCCTGCCAGCCCGATTCTCGGAAAGGGACAAAGGCCTGGTGCACTTCATCCGTGATGCCAAAAGCCGAGGCCGTCACAATGGCCAGCAGGACAGCCTGCCGAGCGACGGCTGGACCAGCTGCCCAGCGAAATGCTCTGTAACAAAGGAGAGCCAGGATACCATACTCGACCGCATGCAAGACTTTGTCGCTGACCCCCTCGAACAAGAACGAGGGCAGCTTATCTTGGGGATGCGGCTGGTCGGACAAGTAAAAAATCGTACCGGCATAGAACGCCAGCGGCGCCCAGTACCAGAATACCTGACCGACCACATCCTGCCGAGATATGTCATGCATCGATTTCTTCTCGCTCCATCCCCTACCCCTATGATACTTATAACGAACAGATTGCGGAAAGACTAGATAAACACGTCAGGCTTTTACTGGTCCGCACGTCTACAACAACAGGGATACGCTGCGCAGAAGGCTCAAAAAGGCCAAGCTTCTCACCCGCTGTTAAAGTATTCGACCATGAAGACTGCTCACATCTGTTTTCTCTGGCACATGCATCAACCCTATTACACGGACCCGGTCGCGGGGTCTGCCAGTATGCCCTGGGTGCGTCTCCATGCTACCAAGGCCTACTACGATATGGCCTATGGGCTGGAGAAGGCTCCCTCGGTCAAAGCCACGTTCAACTTTACCCCCTCCCTCCTGCGACAGCTGCAAGAAGTCGGATCAGGAACCGTACGCGACCTCTTTTTGGAACATGCACAGCGCCCGGCTGCGGACCTCCGTCCGGAAGAGAAAGCCTTTCTCGTCCGGCATTTTTTCTCCGCTAACTGGGCCACGATGGTACGCCCCTATCCACGCTATCATGAGTTGCTCGTCAAGCGCGGGGCCGACGTAGTCGGTCACGACCTGGAGCGGATCGCGCGGCAGTTTTCTAAGCAGGATCTGCTGGATTTGCAAACCTGGCACAACCTTGCCTGGTTTGGCTACGGCACCGTCAGTCGCTACCCACGCCTGGCAGCGCTACGCGCAAAAAACCGGGGCTTCACGGAAGAAGATAAACAGGAAGTGTTGTCCCTCCAACTCGCCGCTGTGAAAGACATCGTTCCACTCTATCGACGACTCATGGAGCGGGAACAAATCGAGCTGACGACAACTCCTTTTTTTCATCCGATCCTGCCGCTCCTCATCGATACAGACTTCACTCGCCGAGCCAGACCGGATCTCCCGCTCCCGTCTCGGTTCCACGCGCCAGAGGATGCGGAGGCCCAACTGCAACGAGCGGTCGAGTTTCATACCACCACATTCGGCCGCGCACCTGCAGGCCTCTGGCCATCGGAAGGCTCCGTCTGTCCAGAGCTGATTTCAATGTTGCCGAAGGTTGGACTGCGCTGGCTGGCGACCGACGAAGGCATTCTCGCTCGTTCGCTCGACGCGGCCCAGCAACCTTGGCAACGCCACCGCGATTTGTATCAACCCTACCGGATCGGACCGGAGGGCCAAGACGTCACGGTGCTGTTTCGCGATCGGGAGATTTCCGATGCCTTCGGGTTCGTCTATCACAAGACCACTCCCGATATCGCCGCCGAGGATGTCCTTCGTCGGCTGCGCCAAATCATTTACGACGCGCCACGGGAACAAATCACCATCGCGATTGTACTCGACGGGGAAAACCCTTGGGAACATTACCATGAGGGGGGCGAGCAGTTTCTATCGTTCCTCTATAAGGCCTGCTCAACAGGCGCGCTCGATGGCAACGGCATTCGCGCTACCACTGCGACAATCTCTGAAGCGCTCGAAGCTGCGCCGGCCACACAGCGACTCAGCCACCTCCATTCCGGCTCCTGGATCAACCAGGACTACAAGATCTGGATCGGCCACCAGGAAGACAATCAAGGATGGGATCTGGTGAGTCACACGCGATCCCGTCTCGCTGAAATTGCTGCCACCCTCCCCTCGGATCGCGCACAGGCAGCCTGGGATGAGCTCTATGCCGCCGAAGGCAGTGATTGGTTCTGGTGGTATGGGGACGACTTCGATACCGACTACAAGGAGGAGTTCGATCGGCTCTTTCGAACCCATCTCCGGAACGTTTGGACGATCGCGGGACTGCCTCCACCCAATCTGTTGAATCAACCGATCTGTCGTCCACGTACCATACCGGATACAGACCTTATAACCGCGCCTCTTGCCTTGCTCAACCCCTCGATCGATGGGCTCGTGACAGACTTTTTCGAGTGGCGCGGGGCAGGTAGGATTACGACTCGGCCACCACTCGGCGCGATGTGGAAAGCTGAAGGGGTGCTGACCGATATCCGGTTCGGCTGGAGCCTTGACCAGTTATATCTCCGGCTCGATCCAGACGAGCAATCGCAGGCGCAGGAAGCAGGGCCGACGATCGAGCTGCAGTTGCAGACGCCCGAACGCCTCTACCACCTGTCTTTTTCTCTCATGGCGACAGGGCAAGGGCAGTTTCTGCTCTCGCAGAAATCGGCAAATGGATCCCGGGAGAAGATCGGCCCCTACCACTCGATAGGTCATGGGAAGATTGTAGAGCTGGCCGTGCCATTTAAGGATTTGCAGCTCTCACCTGGGCAGGAAGTCCATATGACCATTCTGGTGATGGAACATGGCTTGGAAGTCACACGCTACCCGCATCACAAGGCTGCAACCTTCCTGGTTCCGGGGCCTGAGTTTGAAGCGAATCTTTGGCGAGTGTGATGAGAAGAGTGCTGAGCGTTGAGTGCTGTGTTTTGAGTTGTGAGATTCTGATCAGTCTGAGACACTGAGCACTCAGGACTCAGCACTCAGAACTTTTTCAATACTAGGGAGCAAGTATGCCTGATCTCAGACGTGATCCGATTGTCGGTCGGTGGGTGATTATTTCAACAGAACGGAACGCCCGGCCACACGACTTCATTCCCGTACAAGCAACCAGGCCACTGGCTGCGACCCTCTGCCCCTTTTGCCCAGGGCAAGAGCGGCTGACGCCGAAAGAAATCATGGCCTACCGCCCTCAACCAGCGGCGCCCAACAGCCCGAACTGGACCGTGCGGGTCGTACCGAACAAGTTCCCCGCGCTTCAGATCGAAGGCGACCTCGACCGCCAAGGCCTTGGCCTCTACGATCGCATGAATGGAATCGGCGCACATGAAGTCATCATCGAGACCCCGACCCACACAAATCCCCTGGCCGATATGCCGACAAAGAGGATCGAGGATGTACTGTGGGCCTATCGAGACCGCATGATTGATCTGAAAAAAGACGTGCGGTTTCGGTACATCCTGATTTTCAAGAACCATGGCGCATCGGCCGGCGCCACACTTGAGCACAGCCACTCGCAACTCATCGCTCTGCCAATCACCCCCACCAGCGTCCTGGAGGAGATCGAAGGCTGTCGGGCTCATTTTGAGCAGAAAGAGCGCTGCATCTATTGCGATATTCTTCGGCAGGACCTCTCCGGCGGCGATCGCATCGTGGCAGAAAATCAGGAATTCCTCTGCGTGACCCCCTATGCCCCGCGCTTTCCTTTTGAAATGTGGATTCTCCCGAAACGCCACGCGGGCTATTTCGAAGACAGCCAGAAGACACAATTCGAATTCCTCGCCCCGATTCTCTCCGAAGCGCTCCGACGGATGGATAAGGTGCTTGCTCGACCTTCGTATAATTTTATCCTCCATAGTTCTCCCCTCCACGAAAAAACTGGGGATTTCTACCACTGGCACATTGAAATCATTCCAAAACTGACCCAAGTGGCCGGATTCGAATGGGGCACGGGGTTCTACATCAATCCGGTGGCGCCGGAAGAATCAGCGAAGTTTCTGCGGGAGGCAACGCTGTAGGTGCCGGTTCGCTTTCGAATCGAAAACCCCGCGCTCGTGGGGCCACTGCGCCAAATTGAACAACTGATTCGGCGTGCAGGCGGCCGCACGTGGCTGGTCGGCGGCTCCCTGCGAGACCTGGCCCTCGGTCGTCAACCGCATGATCTGGACCTCGAGATTTCCGGACTGCCGCCCGGCCAACTCCATGCGCTACTCACAGAACAGTTCTCTGTGCGGTTCGTCGGAAAGGCTTTTGGTGTGTTCAAGCTGCAGGGCCTCCCCGTCGATATCTCCATACCTTCCCGCATGCTCACCGACCATACGTCAGTGCCAGGATTATTGAGGCAGTCCGATCCCGATATGGACATCGATGAGTCGCTGGCACGGCGCGACTTCACCATAAACGCCATGGCCTGGGACCCTGACACACTGGAGCTCCGCGATCCCTTCAACGGACGGGCTGATCTCGATGCCCACGTGCTGCGCCACGCCTCGGATCGTTTTGGCGAAGACCCCTTGCGTGTGCTGCGCGGCATGCAACTCGCCGCACGATTCGGATTGACCGTCGCGCCGGAGACGATAGCCCTCTGCAAGACCCTCACACAAGAGGGACAACCGAGCGAACGGCTTTGGGGGGAGTGGAAGAGGCTCCTCCTTCACGGCATCAAACCGTCAATAGGGTTACAGTTCCTGAGCGACTGCGGTTGGCTCCGCTTCTATCCCGAACTCGCAGCGCTCCAGGGCTGCGAGCAGGATCCCGTCTGGCACCCGGAAGGCGATGTCTGGATCCACACGCGCCACTGCTTGGACTGGTTCGCCACAGAACGCACCGGCCATCACGACGACGATCTGGCCGTGGGCCTCGGCATCCTCTGTCACGACTTCGGAAAGCCTGCGACGACTACCAATGACTTCGGACGCATCACGTCGCGCGGCCACGAACCGGAAGGAGAGGCCCCGACGAGACGCTTCCTGGATCGATTGACGAACCAAGACGATCTCATCAACGAGATTATGCCTCTTGTGCTCTGCCACCTCCGCCCCCGCGCCCTGCATGACACGAATGCCTCAGACAGCGCCGTGCGCCGGCTGGCCCGGCAGGTAAAGCGGATCGACCGGCTCGTACGCGTTGCCCGGGCCGATCATGCGGGCCGCCCGCCAAAACTCTTTGATGGATTTCCCGCCGGCGAGTGGCTACTGGAACGTGCGCGCCGACTGGAAGTGGAAGATCAGGCCCCTGCTCCTATTGTGATGGGCCGGCATGTCATGGGACTAGGAGTCCAGCCAGGCCCCGATATGGGCCAGCTACTCGACGAATGTTACGACGCGCAGTTGGATGGAATATTTTCAACGCTCGACGAGGGAATTCTCTATGCCAAGAGCAAGCTCCCCCTCACACAGTAAGCATTGGATCAAAATCTCCCCTGCCTTTTTGCACCTCTTACCCCTTGTCCCTTGCCGGCATGGGAGCTTATGATCCTCCCATGCAAGTACAACTGAGCCATCCAACCAGAACCGTTGAAGTGAAAGGTCCCAAAAAAGTCAAAGAACTCTTGCGCGAGCTGAACCTCGTCGTCGAAGCCCATCTGGTTATCAAAGGCGATGATCTTGTCACCGAAGATGAGATGCTGCACGACAAAGATCAGATCGAAATCCGACCTGTCATCTCCGGAGGTTCACCTCTCACGCCTCACCCCTTACGCCTCACGGACTCGAGATGAATTGCACCAAATGTAAAATCAAAGCCGTCATCGGTCTTCCCCGCCACAATGCGGCATTCTGTAAAAGCTGTTTCAATGGCTTCGTCCACGATCAGGTTGCGCGAGCGGTCAAGTCTGAGAAGATGTTCGGAAAGGATGATCGGATTCTTGTGGCAGTGTCCGGCGGAAAGGACAGTCTGGCACTCTGGGACATCTTGCTCAAGCTCGGCTATAAGGCTGACGCGCTCTATGTGAATCTCGGCATCGGAGCCTATTCTGAACAGTCGCTTGCCAAGGTCACGAAATTCGCCGAGGCACCCGCAGCCTCGCATGGGGCCACGTTGCACCTCCATAAGGTCGAACAGGAGGCCGGTGCCGGGATCAAGGAATTGGCTCAGCTCATCCATCGCCCGACCTGTTCTACGTGCGGTACGATCAAACGCTATCAATTTAATCGCGTGGCAATCGAAGAGCGCTACGACGTGATGGCCACAGGCCACAATCTCGATGACGAAGCGGCCCGGCTCCTAGGCAATGTGCTGCACTGGCAGGAGGAATATCTGGATAAGCAGGGTCCGTCGTTGCCGGCCTCGGTGGAAGGATTTGCCAAGAAGGTGAAGCCCCTCTACCGGCTTTCAGAGCGAGAGCTCGCGGCCTATGCTGTGTTGAACCGAATCGATTATATCGTCGAGGAGTGCCCCATGGCCAAAGGCTCCAAGATGCTCCAGTACAAGGAAGTCTTAAATCGTCTCGAGACCGAGTCGCCGGGCACGAAGCAGACGTTCTACTGGGGCTTTCTCGAGAAGCAAAGCAAAAAGCAGCCCACTGCGACCACCATGATAGAAAAAGACCGGGCCGTCCTCCACCCCTGCACCTCTTGCCACCAGCCCACTACAGCCGAAGTCTGTTCCTATTGCAAAATGATGGCGCGGGCCAAGACCGCGGTCTCAAGCTAACAAGCTGCAGACAAGAAGCAGGCAGGGCGCAGCCATCTTTCTTTTTCAGCCCTTGAAAAGCCCCGACCGACCCCGTAAGCTGGGTTCTTGATAGTTGACCTACCCGAAACCGGCACTATCAGTTATCTATGGCGACAACAGAACGCGACTACTACCAGGTGCTCGGACTCTCCAAGTCTGCCTCGGCGGACGACATTAAGAAGGCCTATCGTCGCCTTGCAAGACAGGTTCATCCCGATCTCCATAGCGGGGCCAAAAAATCGGAGATGGAGAAAAAGTTCAAGGAGTTGAACGCAGCACACGAAGTCCTGAGCGATCCGGACAAACGGAAAAAATACGATCAATATGGAACGAACTGGGAACAGGCTGAGGCCTACGAGCAGGCGCGCAGACAGGCCGGTGCCCGTGGGCAAGGCGGCCCAGAATATTCGTTTGGCGGGGAAGGCTTCGCCGATATCTTCGAGAATTTATTCAAGGGGCGTGGGCAAACCGGCAATGGTCGGGGATTCGCCATGCAGGGTGAGGATCTTGAAACCGAGGTACAACTGACTCTGGCCGAGGTATTGACCGGTGTGACGAAGCGCGTGACCTTACAGGAGCCCGTTCCTTGCTCCGCCTGCCACGGCAACGGAGCCCTTCGTGGACGGGCCTGCCCAACCTGTCAGGGACACGGAGTGACGCTGCAGCCCAACACGATTGAAGTGCGAATCCCTGCTGGAGTACAGGATGGAAGCAGGGTTCGCGTGGCCGGAAAGGGACAGGCCGGGACCAACGGTGGCAAGCCCGGCGATCTGTATATGCGGGTGGCGATCGCTCCGGACAAGATTTTTCGCCGGCAAGGCAGCGACCTTCATGTCTCCCTCCCTGTTTTTCCATGGGAAGCGGCCTTGGGCGCTGATGTGATGGCCCCCACACTGATTGAACCGGTTCGGGTGAAGGTTCCACCGGGTAGTCGGGCTGACAGTAAGCTTCGATTGAAGGGCAAGGGGCTTCCCGCGGCGACCGGCGGCCACGGAGATCTTTTCCTGACCATCCAGATCGTGATGCCACCCTCCTCGACCGACGAGGAACGCGCACTGTACGACCGATTCAGAGCCATCCCGCACCAGGACCCTCGTGCCGAGCTGCTTGACCAAGCCCGACGTCGATCGTATCCATGATTCAAGTGAGACGGGCGGGAAAAGCGCGACTGGCGCGACTCGAAGTTCCGAGTCCGACGTTACAAACACTTCAGCCTTCAGCCTGCCTCGTAGGCTCATCGGGATCTGTTGTTGGCTTGCGTTGTTTCGGTCGATCTGGCAATCTACAACCACTCATTCTGGAAGTGTGTGATACTGTGATACTAAGAGAGCGCGGTCCGCATCGTAGAAATACACATCTTCATTCGGTTCAACCTAAGGAGGCGGGTATGAAGCAGAAAACAGGAACCATCGTGACGCTGGGCGTCGCATCAGTATTCGCACTGACGGCTGGGCTATCCACGGTCTGGGCCAATGAGCCAGGCTACGGTAAAGACGGACATGGAGGCGGCGGGCATAGCTCCATGAGTGGATATGGCGCGGGGATGAAGCACAGCGGCACCGGCCATCTCATCCGGCATCTGCTCCAGCGCGAGCAAGAAATCGGCCTTACCGCAGAGCAAGTGGCAAAACTCAAAGAGATGCAACTCAACCTGGACAGGACCCGTATCAGGACCGAGGCCGATATCCAGGTGGCGGAACGAGAAGTCAAGGCCTTGACCGAGAATGAAAAGTCAGATCTGGGCGCCGTCGAAGCCAAGGTAAAGCAGAGCCATGACCTGCAAGTCGGCTTACGCATGGTCTCTATCAAGGCCAAGCGGGATGTGCTTGCAGTATTGACTCCTGAGCAACGTGCCAAGGAAAAGACCGAGCATGAGAAGGTCATGCAGCAGCACAGAGACGCCGGTAAGGGATACGGCAACCCTCACGGCGGCGCGATGAAGGACAATCCACATCGGGGTGGCGATGTCTCCCACCCAACAGCTCCACCAAGCATGTAGGTTCGGCAGGACAACTCAAGAAGCGTGCTTAGGATGCTGACACATTCTAAGCACGCATTCTTTTGTAGGTCGTGTGAGACGACGCGACTCGCGCATATGAAGCTTCCTTCCAGTCTCGTGAGTCTCGCGCAAATTCTGCAAGTGCCCGGCGCGGTGGTCGAAGCAGAACTCGAAAAGAAACATGGCAAAACAGTCTGGGAAATCGAGATCCTCGGCGCCGACGGGAACGTCACGGAAGTCCATATCGATGCAGGCACCGGCACCGTGATCGACACGGAAATGAAGAAGGATGAGAAGGCCGAAGGCAAGAAGAAGGGCGAGAAGAAAGGGAAGTAAGCGATTATGCCGAAGGAGTTGAACCTCAGGAGCCACAATTTGCTGGTCGGTCCTGATCGAGCGCCGGCCCGCGCGATGTTGAAAGCCGTTGGTTTCACCGACGAGGACTTGTCTCGCCCGATCATCGGCGTCGCCAACACCTGGATTGAGGTCATGCCCTGCAACTTTCACCTGCGCCGATTGTCGGAACGGGTGAAGGCCGGCATCAGAGCCGCGGGCGGTACCCCCATCGAGTACAACACCATCGCAGTGTCGGATGGCATTTCAATGGGGACTGAGGGGATGAAGGCTTCATTGATCAGCCGGGAAGTCATTGCCGATTCGATCGAACTCGTAGCTCGCGGGCACTTGTTCGACGGTGTGGTGGCATTGTCAGGCTGCGACAAGACCATTCCCGGCACCGTGATGGCCCTTGCCCGCCTGAACCTGCCATCGTTGATGCTCTATGGGGGTTCGATCATGCCTGGCCGGTTCCAAGGCCACGACGTGACCATTCAAGACGTGTTCGAAGCAGTCGGAAAACATGCCTCCGGCAGGATGACCGACGCCGAACTCAAAGATCTCGAAAACCATGCCTGCCCTGGCCCGGGCGCCTGCGGTGGCCAGTTCACGGCCAACACCATGGCCATTGCGTTCGAGTTCCTCGGCATTTCGCCGATGGGGCGGAACGGCGTGCCTGCCATGGATCAGCGAAAGGACGACGTGGCCTTCGATTGTGGAAAGATGGTCATGGACCTGTTGAAACGAGACCTGCGACCCCGACACATCATTACGCGGAAATCATTGGAGAACGCCATCGCGGCGGTTGCAACCACTGGCGGCTCGACAAATGCCGTACTGCATTTACTCGCTATCGCTCGCGAGGCAGGCATAAAGCTGGGCATCGACGACTTTGACAAGATCAATCGAAAGGTGCCGCTGCTCGCTGATTTAAAGCCAGGCGGACGATTTATGGCATCTGATCTCTATGCAGCTGGAGGGACAACCTTGGTCGCCAAACGTCTGATTGATGCCGGTATCTTACATGCAAGCCAACCGACTGTGACCGGTCGGACGATCGGTGAAGAGGCCCAAGGTGCCAAGGAAACATCCGGCCAACAAGTCCTTAGGCCCCTGTCGAATCCGATCAAGCAGACCGGCGGGCTGGTAATTTTAAAAGGGAATCTTGCTCCGGACGGCTGCGTTGTGAAGGTGGCAGGACACTCGATTATGACGTTCCGCGGCCCGGCGAAAGTGTACAACAGAGAAGAGGATGCCTTTGTCGCAGTCCAATCCCGTCAGATCAAAGCGGGCGATGTTATAGTAATCCGCTATGAAGGCCCGTCCGGAGGGCCAGGCATGAGAGAGATGCTTGGCGTAACCGCAGCGATCGTGGGCGCAGGCCTAGGCGATTCCGTCGCCCTGCTTACTGACGGACGCTTCTCCGGGGCAACCCATGGTCTAATGGCAGGTCATGTTGCACCAGAAGCGATCAAGGGAGGTCCGATCGGCGCCGTGAAGAACGGCGACATGATTGTCTTCGATATCGCCAAGCGGACGCTGAGTGTGGAGCTCTCACAGAAAGAAATCAAAACCAGACTCAAGAAGATCAAACAACCTCCGCCACTCTACACCTCCGGCGTGATGGGCAAATATGCGCGGCACGTCTCATCGGCTTCGGAGGGGGCAATTACGACATAGGAAGGATGCCTCTCCTACCTATCGCCCCTTCATCTGTCCACGCATCTCCGACATCATGCTGTCGAGGTCGGCTTCCGCCTTTGCACGGTCGCTGATCAACTGATCGAGATTATAAGGGCGACCCGGGACCGGTTGGGCTACATCTGGTTTCGTCATCGGCTTGGACGACAGGTCCGACTGGGGAGGCTGGACAACATTGCCCTGGGGCTGAACTGACAGGACCGTCTGTTGGTCGGCCGCGCGCTGCATCTGTCCAGAGGGCAGTGGCATCCCTTCTCCCGCCCGTACCCCCAATCGTTGTTCCCGCAACCATTGCGCGGCAACATTCGATTTGAGAGAGAAACTGATGCTCGTGATTGGAAGGCCATCCGAAGCCACGCGAGCAATCGCGGTATTGACTCCGATCATTCGCCCTTCGCCATCCAAGAGGGGACCACCTGAATTTCCGCGGTTCAATCCCGTCTCGGTCTGAAACACGTGCTTGCCTTTCACGCCATTAAAGTTATCGACTTCCGCGCTGATCACCCCGGTAGTGAGGGTCCACAGTCCACCCTGCTCTGGATGACCGATCGCCAGTACTCGATCCCCGATCCTGGCCCGCCCCGATTCACTGACCTCGACGACAGGGAGCCGTTCGGTCATGCCATCGAGTTTCAACAGAGCAAGATCCAATGGTTGTGAATAGGCCACAACCTTAGCGCGGACCATACGGGAGAGATCGGTTCTTGACTCTCCTGTGACCCGGGCCGGCTTAAGGAACACGGACAGGCGAGGGAAGGGCTTCCCTGTCTGTTCTTCGATCACCACGTGGGCATTGGTGAGAATCATCCCGTCAGACTGAATGATTGACCCGGTTCCGCCGCTCCCCTTCCTGCCGCCATCCGCATACCCCATCACCATGACCACGGCAGGAGAGGCTTGCTCATAAATCTCACGGGGTGATAATTCCTTACCGATAGTCTCCGTGCTCCACATCAAGGAGAGCACAAACAAGGCCCCCCACGTCAGTGATCTCATCATGGCCTCCTTCTCCCTATCAGGGCGCCGAACAACGAGGACGGACTTTTTCAGCATCCTGTTAGGGGCGCCGATAGAATTCCGAGATCATCTCAACCACGTAGGCCTGCTGCGCTTCGTTCAATTCTGGATAAATCGGAAGTGACATGACTTCTTCGGCCGCCTGTTCTGATTGTGGGAAGGCTCCCTTCTGGTGCCCTAAATCACGATAGCAGTTTTGGAGATGCATCGGGAGCGGATAGTACACCTCTGTACCGATCCCTTTCTCCTTGAGAAACGCGCGCAACTCGTCACGCTTCGGTGCTCGCACGGTGAACTGGTTATACACGTGAAAGTTTCCGGACAACGTTGGTGGAAGCGCGACGCGATCCGTATGCTTCGCCCTGGCAAACAACTGCAGATACCGTTCGGCATTCCGACGTCGCCCCTCGGTCCACTGGTCAAGATACTTCAGTTTGATTTGTAGCACGGCAGCCTGGAGCGCATCCAACCGGCTATTGATCCCCACCGCTTCGTGCAGATAGCGGACCTGACTCCCGTGAACACGGAGCATGGCCATGGAGTCGGCAAGGGCTGGGTCGTTGGTCGTGATAAGCCCCCCATCTCCAAAACCGCCCAAGTTCTTGCTGGGGAAAAAACTAAAGCATCCGGTGTCTCCAAGTATCCCGGCGCGCTTCCCTTGCTGTGCAGCTCCTATGGCTTGGCAGGCATCCTCAATGACGTGAACATTTTTCCGCTTTGCGATCTCATTGATCATGGCCATGTCCGCACATTGCCCGAAGAGGTGCACGGGAATGATCGCTTTCGTGCGAGGCGTAATCGCCTGCTCAATCAACGTGGGATCGATGTTGAACGAATCAGGCTGAATGTCCACAAACACCGGCTTCGCGCCCAATCGTGACACCGCGCCTGCCGTAGCAAAAAATGTAAAGGGAATCGTGATGACTTCATCGCCGGCCTTCACTCCCATGGCCATGAGGGAAAGCAACAGGGCATCGCTTCCCGAGGCACAACCAATCGCGTGGCGAGACCCGATATATCGGGCAACGGATTCTTCGAACGCGACAACGCGAGGCCCCAATACAAACCCTTGCTCATCACAGACGGCCTGCATCGCCGAAAAAATCTCCGCCCGGAGCGGTTGAAATTGAGTCTTCAGATCAAGCAACGGTACATTCATCGCTGCTGTTCTCCAGTGTGAACATCACGCCTCAGAGAACCGATGAGGCAATCGTGGCACCTTCTTCAATACCGTGCCCCTCGACATAATGCAAGCGGGGAATCACAATCGATGGCTGGCAGGCTTAGTCCGCATTATTCATGAAGCTTCTGCTGCAAGCGTGAATACGCGGTTGTGGCAGGCAGTCTCGCTTCGCGTCTGCACGCTTTCGCAACGAACCTTCATGAACATTGCGGGCTAGCGGAAATCTCGTCGATGAAAAATAAGGCTGGCCGTGAAGAGAAGCAC
>JACAFD010000276.1 GCA_013388555.1 Nitrospirota bacterium
CACAAAACCGCGCAGCGGTTGAGCGGTCGGCTGGAGTGCATTGTTGGGGGCACGGAAATGGGGGCATTCTGAATTGTTGCTGACTGTTGCTCGAGTCAGACGTCAAGAAAATCAGAATGTCCCTATTTCTTCTTCCGGTGTCTTTGAAACCGGCAGCAGCCCATTGTCTGAGGTATGCGGTCTACGAGATAGAGCCCCTTGGGTGTGACACTTGAGGGTCTACGTCTCTGCCGTCGCCGTGGGTCTTCTTAGACGAAGACGGGACGGCTCCAGAGTCGGCTCTGTCTACGGGCGGAGCGAGGGAGCGTGAGCGAGCGTGGAGCATAGGAGGACGGCTCTGTCTCATTGCTGATGCAGTAGACATTATCAGCGTCACACTCCGGGCATGCTGGGGTTGAGTCGTTCATGGGGTCAGAAAAGCGGGCAGAGTTTCGATGCAGGTCTAGAGAGTGCCTTCATACCTTGAGCACATTCCGATTTCTTATCGGGATTATCAGGCTTATCCTCAACTTTCTTCTTCACATCCTCACTCGCTGGTGACTTCTGGTCGGTCTCCTTTGCCACTGGTGGGGATTTGTCTCCTTCCTTTGGCGATTGTTCCGCAGCCAGCGCCGAATGTGGCCCAATCAAGAATACTCCAAGACTTGCACAGATCACGAAGCACAGTAGCAGAGCTTTAAGCATGGTGAGTCCCTCCGTGGTAGGAGAGAACTCTGCAATAAGAAAAATCAAATGTCAAACCGACGCGTGGACCGCCATGGAGGAGGCTGGTGTATCTGGTCAGAGTCTCGGCAGAGACGTAGAAGAAACTAACGGGGTCGGGAGTCATTTCTCACCATGACTGGAAGCTCTCGCGTCAAACAATGACTCCCGACCCCTTTTCTTTCTCCCACGCAGGATTCCGAGAGTTACGAAATCGTTTCTCGGACATGTGAGGCGCCACGTGCAACCTAACGTTTGAGCTCAGCCGCGTGCGGAGGCCACAGGCCGTAGCACGTCGGTTGGAGCGAAGGGTTAGGCATCGCCTTCGCCCAGACGCGCAAAGATGCGATGCGTGAACGGGCCCATGTCAGGTCTGCGTTCTCCGACGCTAGCGAATGCGGCGTGAAGCCAAGCAGCACCCTGAGCGGCAATAAGTGCATTTGCAATCTCAGCCATGACTGTGCGGATGAGCGTAGACGCGTCAGCCATCGACACTTCGGAGGGGCGGGACCACTGACCCGTTTGTGGGTCAAGGTCAACATATTGAGCCTTGAGTCGATGTTGGTGCAACGCCGCCGCTTGGTGAGGCTTCAGCTTTGCGGCGCGTGTGCGAATCTGTTGTGAGATGGCTGAACTCGCCGTTTCATCATTTCGCTTGATGGCGGCTTGCCACGCCCTTAGTTCCTCGGGCGTCATAGGCACGGGCACAACCGATTGGCCTGCCTGAAGCTTGATCTTGTGAGGTTGCAAGTGTCGCGAGAGCTCAGTGGCGTCAACGCACTCGTTGGCGGGCAATCCGTGATGCCGCTCCGCGAGAAGATTGAAGCGTCCAAGTTCCTCGCGAGCCATGACAGCAAGGTGGAAGCTGCTTAAGGCGCGCTTCTGTGAATACAGGATCGCGGCATCATCGAGAACATTGACAGCATGCACCATCGCGTAGCACGCACCAATGGCGAGGCTTTCATGGTCGATGCGCGTACTCACGATATGCCAAATTATTAAGTGAACAGCGGTAGGAACATGGATACAGGCAGCCTATCCCTGACCGCACCAGAACTCTGGTGACTGAAAAGCTGCGAGATCATCCGCATTTCGAGGATCTGTGTCAATAACCGCCCACAAGACTACACTGCCATTCGCGCGGCCTATCTCCTTATTGGCCCGCAGCCTATTTCTGCCTGGCGGGGACGCACAGATTGCCCAACCTAACCAGTCTGCGAAGATTCGAATGGTGTCTGGAACAGTTTCAGACCTCGATAGGTGTGTCGGGGCGCAGAGCTAACTGTGCGAAGGAGCGAGGCACTTCCAATCTTCGGGGAGTGGCCAAGGCTGCTCTTTACTACGTGCGTCTTCCCACTTCCTCATTTCATTGGGAAGGGTAGCCTGGTCGATCCTCGATTGCGCGCGTCGAACGAGCACATTCTGATCGTGCGCGTTCCGCGAGCAGGAGGACGGCCAGGCTACCCTTCCCATCCTTCTGAGACCGCGCGTTGCACGAGCACTGGAGACCTTCTAGCCTGCCATCTCTCCTCCAAGCCTGCTCGTTATCTCTCTGGGGATGGGGGCTGATTGATCTTCCACTGCGCGCAACCTTCTCACCCGCCCACCCACTGGCACGCCGAGACGTACCATTAGCCCGAGCGAGGGGAGTCCGCGACCGCGCGTTGCGCGAGCACAGAAGATCATCAGCCTCCATCCACTCCGCGTTCTGCGAGCGAAGGAGGTTGACCAGTTTGACTCTGGTTTAATCGAGGGGAAACTTCAGGAGACTGACTTCTTGGCAGAATTGCCGGCTTGCAAATACTTATCGATCCCCGCCGCCATCTTTCTTCCTTCGGCAATCGCCCAGACGATGAGCGAGACCCTGCTTACGATTTCACCGCTGGAGGTCCCGTGCCAACTAGCGCCGCACCTTCGCGCTCCAACGCAGTAAGCGCTTTCTGAATCAACTCCACTTCTTTGGCTTCAAAATAGGGCTCGCCACATTGTGTGCACACCCACGCTGGAATGGCATCCCAGGATACATGGTACCCCTTCCGATCTAAGCTGAACGGAGCCGTCTTCCGCTCCATCCGCCCCTTACAATGGAGACATTCCATTTCTTACGCCCTCCTCAAGAAATCCGACGACCACTGAGTTGGATCAGGCACGTAGGCTGTGATGACAGCGAGATAGTCATCCTTCGGCGCCACGACGACATGAATCGGACGTCCTTCATCTCCAGAGCCCAGGAGCAGACAACTGTGTCCGCGAGGGTCATCGGGATAATCTTCCACTAACCGACCAGCAATGGCAACCGTTTGCACTTCTTGTGGCGCGAGCATCCGGTCCGTTCGAGACATCTGCCGAATGGCGTGGGGCAAATATAAGAGCTGCTCTCGAGCCGCCGCTCGCACACGTTCTACAATGCCCTCTGCCACGCAATTGCCCCCAACAGTCTCTCAACATTCAAAGATCTCTGCGACAGGCTACTTTTTGTAAAACATTGTGTCAACCTGACGAGTGAGGCGAATGACGGCGTGCCAGGACTCAGAGCGAACTTTGCCGAAGGAGCGGGGACCCACCGAGACAGCCGAGAAGGAAAGCTTGAACTGACTGAAGTACTGCGGTCATATACGGGTGGCGCGGCGAACTGGGCGCCTCACCGCGCGGAGCGTGGTCCCTACACCGGGCAGGGAGCTGTTCGCCGTGACAGGACCCGCAGGCTTAGTTCGCCAGTCGCTTTGTAGATTTGCCGACTTGCAGATACTTATCGATCCCCGCCGCCATCTTTCTTCCTTCGGCAATCGCCCAGACGATGAGCGAGGCGCCGCGCTTGGTGTCGCCGCCGGCAAAGACCCCGTCAAGGTTAGTCATGAAGTTGTGGTCCACTGATACTGCCCCACGCTGATCGTACTTCACACCGAGGCTGTCGAGCAGACCATTTTTCACCGGTCCCGTAAAGCCCATCGCAAGGAGAACCAGATCCGCATCCATGTCGAAGTCACTATTCGGAATCGCCGTGAATGTGCCCTTATCGAACTTCACCCGATTGCCGTGAAGCTTTATCACCTGACCGTTGTGCCCGGTGAATTTCGTGGTCGAGATACTCCACTGCCTATCGCAACCTTCTTCGTGCGCATGCGAAGTGCGGAGTTGCATGGGCCAGAGCGGCCAGGGCGTCGAATCGGCGCGGGTCGGAGGCGGCTCAGGCAGTAACTCGAACTGATGTGCTTCGACGCAGCCCTGCCGGTGTGCCGTTCCCAGACAATCCGAGCCTGTGTCGCCGCCGCCGATGATGACGACGCGCTTCCCCTTTGCCGTAATCGGTTCATCGGTAATCGTGTCGCCGGCATTCCGCTTGTTATGCTGCGTCAGGTAGTCCATCGCAAGATGGATGCCCTTGAGTTCACGGCCTGGAATCGGCAGTTCACGCGCCTGCTCCGCGCCCAGAGTCAGGCCGACGGCGTCGAACTGCGCGCGCAGTTCTTCGCCTGTAATGTCTTTTCCAATCGTCACACCGGTCCTGAACTCCACCCCTTCAGCCTTCATCTGTTCCAGCCGACGATCAATGACCCACTTTTCCATTTTGAAATCGGGGATGCCGTAACGCAGCAGGCCGCCGATGCGATCCGATTTTTCAAAAAGTGCGACGCTGTGGCCGGCGCGCGCCAATTGTTGCGCCGCCGCCATGCCGGCCGGACCTGAACCGACAATGGCCACTGTCTTGCCCGTCTTCGCCACCGGCAGGGCCGGCTCGACCAAGCCTTCGTTGAACCCACGGTCGGTGATGTTCCACTCGATGATGCGAATGGAGACGGGGTCTTCATTGATGCCAAGGACACAGGCCCCTTCACAGGGCGCTGGACAGAGCCGTCCGGTAAACTCGGGAAAATTGTTCGTCGTATGAAGCGCCTTGAGCGCGTCTTTCCAACGGCCACGAGAGACCAGATCATTCCAGTCAGGAATCAGGTTCACGACCGGACAGCCGGTGTTGCTCTGGCAAAACGGCACGCCGCAGTCCATGCAGCGAGCCCCCTGCGTTTTGAGCTTCTCCTCGGAGATGGGCTCATACATTTCCTTCCAATCGAGCACACGAAGCTCGACCGGTTTCCGCTTGGGGCCCTCGCGGGCATACTTCATAAAACCTTTGGGATCACCCATTTCTTCGAGACCAAAGTTCTGAGTTCTGTGTTCTGAGTTGTGAGTTCATACTGGTAAACCCTGTTCCTCGCTCTACCCCTTACCCCTAACGCCTCACACCTTACTTTCGACCTGCTGCTTTCTTCTTCTTCCGCTCTTCCAACACTCGTTTGTAGTCCACCGGCATCACCTTTTCGAACTTCGGCAACATCGACTCCCAGCTATCGAGGATACGCTTCGCGTTCCGGCTACCGGTATGCATGAAGTGAGAGGTGATCATCTGATGCAGCGTTTTCTTATCGTCCGCCGTGGTGACCTTTTCCAATTCCACCATCCCGAGATTGCACCGGGATGGGAACTGGTCGAGCTCATTCAGCACAAACGCCACGCCGCCCGACATGCCCGCTGCAAAGTTTCGCCCCGTCCGGCCCAGGACGACAACCACCCCCCCGGTCATGTACTCGCAGCCGTGGTCGCCGATCCCTTCGACCACCGCCCTGACACCGCTATTCCGCACTGCAAACCGCTCGCCGGCCATACCATAGCAATAGGCCTCGCCCTGCGTGGCTCCGTACAGCGAAGTGTTGCCGATAAGAATCGTTTCTTCCGGTATATAGATCGCCTGTTTCGGCGGGAAGACAATGATCTTGCCGCCTGAGAGTCCCTTGCCCAGATAGTCGTTCGACTCCCCTTCGAGGATGAGCGTGATTCCACGGGACAGGAATGCGCCGAACGATTGTCCGGCGGAACCGGAAAACTTGATCGTGATGGTGTCCTCCGGCAACCCCTCAAGCCCGTACGTTTTCGCGATCCGGCTGGAAAGCATTGTCCCGACCGTGCGGTTCACATTTCCAATCGGCAAATCGAGTGTCACCCTGTCTCCTCGTTCCAATGCCGGCTTGCACAGCTCGATCAGTTTGTTATCGAGCACGTCCGCGAGACCGTGATCCTGCTTCTGCACACAGTAGCGGGCAATCTCCGGCCCTGCCTCAGGGACCTGCAAAAGAGGAGTCAGATCCAACCCCTTGGCCTTCCAGTGGTCGATGGCCCTGTGGACTTTTAACTTATCCACGCGTCCAACCATCTCGTTGATGGTCCGGAAGCCCAGTTGAGCCATGATCTGGCGCAGCTCTTCTGCGACAAAGAAGAAGAAATTCACGATATGTTCCGGCTGCCCGGCAAATTTCTTTCGTAAGGCCGGGTCCTGCGTCGCAATCCCGACGGGGCAGGTATTGAGATGGCATTTCCGCATCATGATACAGCCTTCGACGATCAGGGGAGCAGTTGCAAACCCAAACTCCTCGGCGCCCAACAGGGTGGCGATCGCTACATCCCGCCCGGTCTTCATCTGTCCGTCGGTCTCCACCCGGATGCGCCCACGCAAATCGTTGAGTACGAGAGTCTGATGGGTTTCGGCCAGGCCCAATTCCCAGGGCACCCCCGCATACTTGATGGACGAAAGCGGGGAGGCACCGGTACCGCCTGAGTCTCCGCTGATAAGCACCTTGTCCGCATGTGCTTTCGCCACTCCGGCCGCAACCGTGCCGACACCCACTTCCGACACCAGCTTCACCGACACCGCCGCGTCCGGATTGGAATTTTTCAAATCGAATATGAGCTGCGCCAGATCTTCGATGGAATAGATGTCGTGGTGCGGCGGCGGCGAAATGAGCTGCACGCCCGGCATAGAATAGCGCAGTTTTGCGATGTTCTCATCAACCTTGTGCCCGGGCAATTGCCCGCCTTCGCCCGGCTTGGCCCCCTGCGCCATTTTGATCTGGAGTTCCTTCGCATTGACCAAGTAGTGGCTCGTGACCCCGAACCGCGCCGACGCGACCTGCTTGATGTAACTGTTCTTCGAATCGCCATCGGGCAGCGGTTTAAACCGTTCGGAGTCTTCCCCGCCCTCGCCGGTGTTGCTCTTTGCACCCAGACGGTTCATGGCGATCGCCAGCGTCTCGTGCGCTTCCTTGCTGATCGAACCGAAAGACATCGCCCCCGTTGTAAACCGTTTGACGATCTCCTTGGCCGATTCCACTTCTTCGACAGGAATGGGCTTCGGCAAGAATTTGAACTCGAGCAGCCCACGGATATTCGAGCGCCTCTTGCTCTCGTCGTTTACGAGTCGGGAAAACTCGGCGAAGGTCTTCGGATCGTTGGCTCTCGTCGCGTGCTGCAGCTTGAATATCGTGTCCGGATTCCAGTTATGGTGCTCGCCTTGGATGCGGTAGTGGATCTCCCCACCGAAATCGAGTTGTCGTATCGGCACCGGCTCATACGCCAACCGGTGGCGCCGAAGCGTCTCCTCGCCGACTTCGCGGATGCCGATTCCCTCGATCCGCGACGGCGTACCGGTAAAATAGCGGTCAATGAGTTCGTGGTTTAATCCGATGGCTTCGAAGATCTGTGCGCCGCAATAGGATTGCACTGTTGAGATGCCCATCTTCGAAAAAATCTTGAGCAGCCCCTTATTGATCGCTTTGATGTACTTGCCTTCCGCGGTCTGCGCGTCCAACCCTTCGGGGAAGTAACTCTCGCGCTCCAGGTCCACGATCGACTCGAAGACGAGATACGGATTGACCGTCCCAGCCCCGTAACCGATCAAACAGGCGAAATGATGCACATCACGCGGTTCGCCGGTTTCGACGATGAGGCCGGCTTCAGTCCTCGTGCATTCGCGCACAAGATGATGGTGCACCGACGCGATGCCGAGGAGGCTCGGAATCGGCGCCCATTCTTCGTTGATACCACGATCGCTCAGGATCAGAAACTTGTAGCCCTCTTTAATCGCCTGGGACGCCTGCCGACAGAGATCGTCGACTGCCGCCCCAAGCCCCTCAGGCCCCTCGGCCACCCTGAAGAGCATCTTGAGCGTCTTGCTCTTAAAGTGCGGATCGGCAATCTCGCGGATCTTCTGGAGTTCGGCATTCGTCAAAATCGGCTGTTTGACCCGGATGCGCCGGCAGGACTCCGGATTCTCATCCATCAGATTCGGCTTGGGTCCGATGCTGGTCGTCAACGACATCACCAGCTCTTCACGGATTGGATCAATCGGCGGATTGGTGACCTGGGCAAACAGTTGTTTGAAATACTTGAAGAGAAGTTGTGGCCGATCGGATAGCACGGCCAACGGCGTATCCGTGCCCATCGAGGAGGTCGTTTCCTGCCCCTCCACCACCATCGGAGTGATGACCATCTTCAACTCTTCCACCGTATAACTAAAAGCCAGCTGGCGCTGGCGTAACGTCGGATGGTCCGGCTGCGGCACATTGCTGGGATCGGGCAGTTCGTCGAGCGAAATCCGATATTGGGTGACCCAGGACCGGTAGGGCTTACGGCTCACAATCTCAGCCTTCACTTCCTCGTCATCGATGATGCGCCCTTGTACGGTATAGACCAGGAACATCCTGCCAGGCATGAGACGCCCCTTCTGCCTGATCTTCCGGACATCCATCGGCAACACACCTGCTTCCGAGGCCAAAATCACCAGACCGTCCGTCGTCACTTGATAGCGACAGGGACGCAGCCCGTTGCGATCGAGCGTTGCGCCGATGAGCTTGCCGTCGGTGAAACAGACCGCTGCCGGACCGTCCCAGGGTTCCTGCATCGCCGCGTGATATTCATAGAACCCCCGCCGATCAAGGTCCATTTGCGGATTCGCGACCCAGGGTTCAGGAATCAGCATCATCATCACATGCGGAAGAGAACGGCCTCCCATGGTCAGAAATTCCACAGCATTGTCCAGACAGGCGGAGTCACTCTGCTGTTCGGAAACGATGGGAAAGAGCTTCGCCAGATCCTGGCCGAACAGATCGGAGTTAAGTCGCCCTTGCCGGGCACGCATCCAATTCACATTGCCCTTGAGCGTATTAATCTCGCCGTTATGGCAAATGTATCGGTAGGGATGGGCTAACGGCCAGGTGGGAAACGTATTCGTACTGAAGCGGGAATGCACGAGGGCAAGCGCGCTCGTCAGGCGTTCATCCTTCAAATCCTGGTAGTACGCAACCATCTGTCCCGGAAGTAACAACCCTTTATAGACAATGGTGCTGGCCGACAGGCTTGAGATGTAGAAGAAGTGGCGCCCCTGAATAGCCGATTCGCTGACGGCCTTTTCCACCCGCTTTCGAATGACATAGAGCTTGCGTTCAAACTGCCCTTCATTGAGGACATCACGGGCGATGAACACCTGCCGCATATACGGTTCGGTGCTGCGCGCCACGACACCGATCGCATCACTCTTGACCGGCACATCCCGCCAACCAAGGAGTCGAGCCCCCTCTTCGCCGATAATGCTGGAAAAAACTGCTTCGCACTGTCGTCGTGCATCGGCATGGGTCGGAAGAAAAACCATCCCCACGCCGTACTCTCCGGCATTGGGCAGGGAAATCCCCGCATCGCCGGTCGCACGTTTGAGAAACTCGTGCGGCACTTGAAGCAAAATACCGGCGCCGTCTCCCGTGCAAGAGTCACAGCCCTGTGCCCCTCTGTGACTCAGGCTCTCAAGAATCTGAAGCCCCTGCTGAACGATGGTATGGGATTTCTGGCCCTTGATATTGACCACAAAACCGATACCACAGGAATCTTTCTCCTGTGCAGGGTCATAAAGGCCTTGCTTCGCTGGAAGCCCAGGGATGCTCATTGCTCGTGTCTCATTACGATTGTAGACGTGTATGCTACCGGACGGAGGCTACACCAGAGAGGCAGTTGGGATGGATAACCCCCTCACTCACAAGGCGATTTCCGTTCGTATCCGTTCCGTTCACCTTAATGGAAGCATGATTCTTCTGTCAAGATTGCCTCCCGGAGAGATACCCTATGCCGACCCTCCCTCAAAGGGCTAACTGGCTTGACTTTGTTTCCTTCTCTGCCCTACCATCCGCGGCATGCCCCCAAGCCCAATCACTTCCACGATCAACACCATGGCAGACGTCTGGGAGGCCTACCGTGATGAGCTGGAGGGGATGGAACGCCAGGCTCGGACGAACCTCGATTCCAGTGTGGCGCTCGTTAACACCGTCGCCGCACACATTCTGAACAGCGGCGGAAAACGAATCCGACCTTTTTTACTCCTGCTCTCGGCCCGTCTCTGCGGCTATACCGGTCGCGATCATTACCAACTTGCCAGTCTGGTGGAGTTCATTCATACCGCTTCGCTGCTCCACGACGATGTGGTCGACGACGCCGATATACGCCGAGGCAGGCGGACCGCCCGAAAAGTGTGGGGCAACCAAATCAGCATCCTCGTCGGCGACTATCTCTACTCCAAAGCCTTCTGCCAGGTCGTCGACTTCCGAAACCATGGAATTAACGAAGTGCTCGGCGAAGCGTGCAAGAAGATGGCGGAAGGCGAAGTGCTTCAGCTCTATTACAACGGCAACCCCTCCATGCCGGAGTCGGAGTACCTGAAGATTGTCGAACACAAGACAGCCGGCTTGATGGCCGCCTCCTGTCGCATGGGCGCCATTCTCGCGGATGCCTCGGAGCCTCAGCAGGAAGCGCTTTTCCGGTTCGGTCTCCATCTTGGAATCGCTTTCCAAGTGGCCGACGACACGCTCGACTATACAGCCAATGGCGAACACTTGGGCAAGTCGCTGGGACAGGACCTCCGCGAAGGCAAGGCTACGCTGCCGCTGTTGCATCTGCTGCATCATTGTTCAGAGCAAGACCGGAAGATGATCATCGACCGTATGGAAACCAGGACCCTGACAGACGAAGACCTTGGTCGATTCATCCGCTTGATGGAAGAATTGGGCTCCATTACCTATGCCATGGATCGGGCACGATCCTACATCGACGAGGCCCAGCGAGATCTCGACCAGTTCGAAGACTGTACGGCCAAACGAGCCCTCTCGGTGACCGCCGACTACATGGTTACCCGCGACCGTTAGCCTTGTTTCCCGCGTGCTTCCAGGGAACAGTCCTTGGAAACGGCACCACGCAGGAAGTGAGGACTCACCCTTCACACAATGGTCGCACAACGCCCTGAACCACCTCACGGAGCAAAGGATTCAACATGGCCAAAATCATTCCGTTTCATGGAACCGCATACGACCCATCGGTGATTGGAGACGTCGCCCAGGTCGTCGCGCCACCCTATGATATCATCGATGCCGCGGGGCAACAGGCTCTGCACGACCGACATCCGCACAACATCATCCGCCTGGAACTCGGCCTCGACCAGCCCGGCGATAGCCCCACGAACAATCGCTACAGGCGGGCTGGGGCCACACTCCATGAATGGCTCCGAAGCGGCGCCTTGAAACGTGACGCGCAGCCCGCCCTGTACTACCACACCATCGACTACCGACCGCCGGGGTCGGATCCTCGAACCCCTATGAAGGTACTGAAGGGATTTCTCACCACCGTCAAACTGGAAGCCCTCGACTCCGGCCATATTTATCCGCATGAAAATACGCGCGCCGCGGCAAAAACGGATCGCCTGAACTTGCTCGACGCCTGCCATGCGAATTTCAGCCCGATCTGGTCTCTCTATTCAGATCCCCAGGGCATCGTGATCGGTCTCCTAGAGACAGCCGTCAAGGGAAAACCGGCACGCGTTGACTTTACGGATGACGACGGATTCCGGCAACAACTGTGGGCCGTAACAGATCCTGCAATTCTCGCCCATGCAGTCGAAGTGATGGATCCCAAACCGCTCTTTATCGCGGATGGCCACCATCGATATGAAACCGCGCTGAACTATCAACGGCTGCGCCGGCAACAGGCTGGATCACCAGCAGGCTACCAGCCCTATGACGGCGTACTCATGTTGCTGGCCGCCCTTGAAGACCCGGGACTCACCGTATTGCCGACCCATCGAGTCACTACCACTCCACTCCCTCCCTATGACAAGCTGCGAGCCCTCCTCGCCGACCAGTTCGAGCTACAGGAGTTCCCCTATGCCACCGGAACCAGGGCGGCAGTCCGCGCGCAATTCCTAGAGGCTTTGCGAACCAAGGGCCGCATGGTTCCGGTGTTCGGCCTGGCATTGACGGGAAAAGATTTGTACCTCACGTTGACCCTGAAACCGGCCCATCGCCCGCAATCGGACGCCTCACCTCGCACGAAGCTGGACGTCTCTCTTCTTCAGCAACTGATCGCCACCACACTCTGCAGGACACAACAGGAACAAGAGGCGATTCTCTATACCAAGGACGACCATGAAGCACTGGATTGGGTGGCGAACAAAACCGGAACGGGAGCCTTACTCCTCAATCCCACTAAGGTCAGCGAAGTGCAAGCCGTGGCAACAGCGGGAGAACGCATGCCGCATAAGTCGACATATTTTTTCCCGAAGCCGCTGACAGGATTAGTGATGAACGTAATGGAGAGTGAATAGGTCAATGGTCAACAGTCATTGGTCAACGAAAGAAGGACGCCGCACCTATGACTTCCCTATTGACCGTTGACTATTGACCGCTGACCGGAGGCTGCATCGGCAGCCACATGGGGTTATGATGAAGGCGAAAATCCTCATCGTCGACGACGATCCTGATATTGTCACGATGCTCGAAGATCGTCTGCAGGCTTCTGACTACCGAACCGTCATCGCGCAAGATGGGGTACAGGCGCTCGAACTGGTCGAGCAGGAAGCTCCGGGCCTCATGTTGCTTGATCTGGACATGCCACGCCTGACCGGCATCGAAGTTCTCAAGCGGCTCCCTAAAGTCAGACCGATTGAGGATCTCCCCGTCATAGTCATGACAGCCCATGCCTCAATTGATGCTGCCGTCGAGGCTATGAAAACCGGGGCCTACGACTTTCTGACCAAGCCGCTGGACAACGACCACCTCCTCCTCGTGATCCGCAAGGCCTTGGAACGAGACACCCTCAAACGGCAGGTGGCCTGTCTCAAGTCAGAAGTCGACGGCCGCTACGCCTCAATTGTGGGCATTAGCGCGAAGATCCGCGCAGTGCTGGAATCCGCCCAACGCGCCGCCAAGTCCGATGCCAGCGTGCTGCTGCTCGGCGAAAGCGGTACCGGCAAGGAACTTTTCGCCCGTTCCATCCACCAGTGGAGTCCCCGTCAAGCCATGCCACTAGTGGTCATTAACTGTGTCGCTCTCACAGAAACGCTGCTTGAAAACGAGCTCTTCGGACATGAACGCGGCGCATTCACCGGCGCGGATCGCCTACAAAAGGGCAAACTGGAGATGGCGGATGGAGGGACGATCTTCCTGGATGAGATCGGAGATATGTCGCTCCCGCTGCAAGCCAAACTGTTGCGCGTGCTCCAGGACAGGGAGTTTCATCGAGTCGGCGGCACACGACTCGTGTCGATT
The DNA here is from genome assembly GCA_013388555.1 of Nitrospirota bacterium. Classification (GTDB taxonomy): domain Bacteria; phylum Nitrospirota; class Nitrospiria; order Nitrospirales; family Nitrospiraceae; genus Palsa-1315. The sequence goes on from JACAFD010000276.1 coordinate 13,110, forward strand.
AATATCCGGGTCATCGCAGCCACGAATAAGGATCTCCGACAGGCCGTGAAGACCGGTGAGTTTCGCGAGGACCTTTTTTTCCGATTGAACGTGATCAGCCTCACCCTACCCCCGCTCCGCGAACGGTCCGATGATCTCCCTGCCCTAGCCAAGTTTTTCTTGAACCGGCATGCCAGGGATGCGAAGCGTCCGGGCATGATGTTCAGCCCCGCTGCCATGGAGGCCATGAGCCGGTACCATTGGCCGGGAAACATCCGCGAATTGGAGAACGCCGTCGCACGATCCGTCGTGTTGAACCAGTCGGACATTATCGAACCGGACATGCTGTCGTTGGATGCCACGGGCCATAGCTCGGCAGGCGAACGCCTACCCTATTTTTCACTCCCGTACCACGAATCGATGAAAGAACACACACGCACCCTCATTCTCCTCGCGCTTCGTGAGGAAAGCGGCAACCAGACAAAGGCTGCCGCCCGGCTCGGCTTGCAGCGAACCTACCTCGCCCGCCTGATCAAGCAGTATGACATTGGACCTGATCAAAATCCTACGCCCTGACTCTTCAAGTGAATTTTCCCGAAGCCCATTAGTCCGGTTTATCTGATTTAGGTCGGCGCGCGAACCAGGTACGCCATATAAGTAAAACTACCACCGAACCAAACGCAACCAGACAGAGAAGAGCAATCAAAAACGCCAGATCCATCAGGTGATCGCTATTAGTGGAAGCTTCGACCATCCTGTCAGGAAAAGATGGATTGCCAGAGGGACATGATCCATCCCTTGAACAGAGACAACCAGTCATTTTCGACCGGTTCGGGGGGTTGCCTGTTCGCCGGCTGCGGATTCTGGTTGGCGGAGGCAGGGTTTACGGGTGCTGGTGGTGCCGTCACTGTCGGCTTGGGTGCGGAATCTGCCTGGGCTGCAACTTGTGTTGGCGGGGCAACAGCCGTTCCGGGCTCTTGGTTGCCCGGTGCGGTCGGTGAAGGAGATAGCGACGCGCTGAGTCCGTTCGCCTCGCCCAATTTGGATTTATACCTGTCAACGACCGATTGCAGCGCAGGCCGCTCTTCGTTCGCACGTTGAAGCGCATACCGCAACCTATTCTGTTGGGCGGTCAGCTGACCGATCGCCCAGGCAAGTTTGCTCAGACGTTCTTGTGAGATGGTGCGTTCGGTTTTCATCTTCTGCTTGGCTAAATCGAGTGCCGACGACGCAGCCTCCACACGCCCTGCAAGATCGACCTGGAGTTGTTGGAGTTCATTGATTTTTCCGGTGAGCGCCAGCGATTCGGTTCTGGTGCTGGCGACCTCCGCTCTCGTCGCTGCCAGATCAGCGACGGCTTTGTCGTAGGTACTCGGCATGACACAGGCGCTAGTCGTGAGCGCAGTGAGACACAGCATCCCGGCTGTGGCGGTGTGGATCTTCATTCATTGCCTCGTTGTGTGGTTCTTCACGCGACGGCTCAGAAGGGCTACATCCCCCGTGACTCAGACGCCTCGTTGCCGCAAAGGATACGCTTTTTATGCTGGGAAATCACCCTAGTTTTTTGGTCCATCTCTGCATTTCATCCAAGCACCATAACCAAAGCAACCAGACAAATCATGTGATGAAGAATGGACAATACAGACAGGCGGGAATGGCGCTCAGCCCGTCGGCAGGTGAGAATCTGATCGGCTGGATATTCCTGGCGGTAGTTCGCTATGGGAGGCCCGAGTGTGGTAGAGTACTTGAAGAATGTTGGACCCTCGGACGTCCTCTCTGTCGCGCCCCTTCCGCGGTGATGACAGCCCGGCAGAAATGATTCCTGTGGCCTTCGCTGTTCCTCCGGCAACGACGGGTTGACTTATTTTGTCCCCGAGTCGAGGCCGCGTGCAGGGAAAAGGCGCTTCGGGATCTCTGCAACGACAGGATGGGCGATGGAAAACCGGCCGTGATTCTTTACTCCATACCGGATTATAGGGAGAGACCATAACTATGAGTACCATGAAGCCCGTAAAGCCAGGAACAGCGTCGGCCTGGGTCCGCATTCCTGACGGCACAAAAGTGAAGCACCGGCATGGAGGACACGTTGGATTCATCGATGGGCTCACTGAGATTGTGAGCGGGCCCAACAGGAACCCGGATGGGAAGACTCAGTATCGCATGAATATCGGGGCGCCGGACCGACAGCTCGTGACCGAGAGCGAATTGTCTATTCTTATCGATGACGAAGAACTCGTCATCATGCTGCGTCAGAAAACACCCTATCGACGCGCAGTCACACAATCACTGCACAGCGTGCTGACACCGGATCGCTTCGTCAAGCCATCCTAACAGTAGGCTTCGCTCTGCACAGCAGGACTTCGCCCACCAGTGTTTCAGAGGCAAGCATCGCCTGCCTGCTGAGTTTGTCTGATCCAGCCAAACTCAGCAGAGGGATCGAACAGAACAGATTCCTAGGCCCAGGTCCTGTGGACTTCACTGACGTGCTCCACTCCACCCACAGCACAAATTTCCCACCGGGCATCGTCTGGAATAACGACCACACGTAACTCTGCGCCATGGCCATTCGCAGCTCCTCCCAGTTCCTCCACGACTTGGGCCAGCTTCAGATCGTCACGCGGAATCAGCTTTCCGCATTGATTGAGACTCGGCTCGCTCGGTGCCGCTGCCTTGGGCCAGTAGGCGCCGAGATCCATCTCCGTGAGTGCGTCCTGCTGGCCCAACTCACGTAATCGTAGAAACGCCTGATGGCTCACGCAAAAACTACCGTAGCTCTTATTGATCACAATCTTCTTCATGGACTGCTCCTTTCTCCTCTTCGCGACAGCGTCGTGCATGAACCCCGCTTCCCGTGCAATCAGCTTACGCCGCTCGTCAGGCTACCTTCACCGGGTCTGCATACTTACTCGTATAGTTCCCGGACCAATGGGAATAGCGCCTGTTCACCCAGGTGTTGACATCGGCACTCTGAGTTGTGCCATAGCGTTTCGCCAGAACAGCCGTGAATCTGTCCAGATTCCCCTCGATCTCCAGAAGGTCCGCATCCTCGATCTTACCCCACTTCGCCTTGAGTGGCGCCTTGAGTTGGGGCCAAAACGCTTTGAATTGCTCTTGATTCATGTGGCACTCCTTTCATGTGACTGGCACGATTGCCGTCGCCGGAGTGAGCGGTAGTGCGCCACAGAACGTGCAGCACACTTATGCCCACTTTGCTTGGCGTAGAAGCAGCGGAGACCGGAGAATCAGACGCACGGAAACGTGGAAGGGAGTGCTGTGCGAGAGATGGGACAGTCGGCGTGGCTCAATACGTCATGTATCACTCTACAGGGTGCAGCAGGGTAGAGTCAATCGGAGAGGAACAGAAGCCGACTCCAACCATTAGGAGGCTTAGGAAAGACTCTGGGCTCATACCGGGATTTGATTGTCTGTATATCTGGATCAGCAGAAACACACCGAGCAGGACGCTCAAAAAGGCCAGACTTCCCACCCTCCAACCCCGGCGGCTATTTCACCCGCCCGCCCTGAGTCTGCCAAGACAGTCTCTTTGCCCATGGACGCGCCTCATCCCAAGCAAGGCCGCAGCGAATGAAGAAGGGTTAGGTTGAAGGTTAAGGTTCAGCGTCGAACAGGTTCTTGTTTGCTCAACCTTAGCCTCAGGCTTAACCTTCCGATAACGCTGGCGGGCTTTTTCAGCATCCTGCTGCTAGATATCTGGGATCTGCCAGTCAATCGGATCCATACCGGCATCGGCAAGATTTCGGTTGATGTGCGAGAAGCACCGACAGCCGAAAAACTTTCTGACTGACAAGGGTGAAGGATGCGCGCAGGCGACCACGGTATGATGCGCTTGCGTAATCAACACCCGTTTCTTCTGAGCCTCTCGCCCCCACAACACGAAGACCACTCGCATTGACTTCGCGGCAATCAGTTCGATAATACGATCGGTGAATCGTTCCCACCCGCGTCCCTGGTGTGAATTGGCCCTGTGCGCCCGGACCGTGAGAACCGTGTTGAGCATGAGGACGCCCTGTCTGGCCCAGGGAATCAGATGCCCGTTATTGGGAATCCGGCATCCAATATCATCCTGGAGTTCCCGGAAGATATTTCGCAAAGAGGAGGGCAGAGGCCGAACGGCCGGTTGAACTGAGAAACAGAGCCCATGGGCATGGCCAGGGGTAGGATAGGGGTCCTGGCCGATGAGCAGCACCCGGACCTGCTCATACGATGTTACGGCTAAGGCGTTGAAGATGTCTTTGCGGGCCGGCAGGATCGTCTGTCCACCGGCAAGTTCCTGTTCAAGAAACGTATTGAGCGCCCGATAATAGGACTTGCCCGTCTCCCCGTTGAGCAGGGACCGCCAGCCTGGGGGAATCGGAGGCAACATGGGAGGAACTGATACCACAGAGATGATTCGAATACTCTCAAAAAATCACTCGCCTTCGTTGCAACAGCCCCCGGCGTAGATGTAGTCACTCGGGAGATAGTGGCCGCTGATTCACTTGTGCCACCCCGCCACATTCAAGGTGCTCAATAGATATC
>JACAFD010000264.1 GCA_013388555.1 Nitrospirota bacterium
GGCGAGACAGTCGCGCGAATATATAGCTGAGTATGCCAACCGATAGAGACCATTTCAAGCTCCTGTCGCCGGAACATGATAGACTGGCTCGATTCTAGCAGGCTGCGGAAAACTTTTGGCGCCTTTCTCGCCAGTCGCGCCCTTCACGCAGAGGAGTACGATCATGCCACATGATTTCATGCCGGGGCTTGCCGGCGTCCCCGCAGCCAAATCCTCGATCAGCGATGTCGACGGACAGCGCGGTGTGCTGGAATATCGAGGCATCCGCGTCGAAGAACTCTGCCTGCGATCATCCTATCTTGAAACCGCGTATCTGTTGTTATTTGGACAGCTCCCCACTCAACCGCAGCTCGTGCAATGGCACAACGACGTCGTCCATCACCGTCGCATCAAGTTCAAGATTGTCGATTTATTGAAATGCCTTCCTGAGCAGGGGCATCCGATGGACGCCTTGCAAGCCGCCGTCGCCGCCTTGGGCATGTTTTACCCGGGCCGGAACGTGCAAGATGTCCAAAATAATTATTGGTCCGCCGTCCGTCTCGTAGCCAAACTGCCGACAATCGTCGCGGCCTGGGCCCGGCTGCGGCACGGGGATGAGTATATCCCGCCGCGCGACGATCTCGGGTTTTCGGAAAACTTTCTGTATATGCTGACGGAAACAGAGCCGCTTGCCCTCTGGGGCAACATTTTCGACGACTGCTTGATTCTTCATGCCGAGCACACGATGAATGCCTCAACGTTCACCGGCATGGTCACAGCCTCGACGCTGGCAGATCCCTATACGGTCGTTGCATCTTCGATCGGGGCCTTGAAGGGCCCGCTGCATGGAGGGGCCAACGAAGAAGTCGTGCAGATGTTGAGGGAGATCGGAGAGCCGAAGCGCGCCAGACCGTATCTCGAAGAACAGGTCCGCGCAAAAAAGAAGCTGATGGGCTTCGGCCACCGGGTCTACAAAGTCAAGGATCCTCGTGCGACGATTCTACAGAACCTCTGCGAACGGCTCTTCAAGGAATGCGGCAGTTCGGCATTGTATGAGGTCGCCCTAGAGGTCGAGTTGGTTGCCGCAGAGTTGCTGAAGGGGAAGGAGATTTATCCCAACGTCGATTTCTACTCCGGAATCGTCTACGAGAAGATGGGCATCGAGACCGATCTGTTCACACCGCTATTCGCGATGGCTCGGGTGTCCGGATGGCTGGCTCACTGGCTTGAACAGCTCCGTGAGAATAAACTGTTCCGGCCTGACCAGATCTATTCGGGTGAACATGGCCAGCGGTACGTGCCCATCGAGCAACGCTAGCAGGCTGCGATTGAAGAGTTGGAGGCGTGAGGTTAGAGGTTGGAGGCCTGTCAGGATTTAAGAAGGTTGAGGTTGAGGCTAAGGTTGAGTTCGAGCTTCCGCAAAGTCTTCTAACTCCTCATTCATAATTCCACATTCCTAATTCAGAACTCCCAACATTCCCTTCTTCGCTCAACCTTAACCTCTCTTCCTACCTCCAGCCTCCAACCTCATACCTCCAACATTCCTGCCTCCAATGTTCTTCGTCCCCCTCAACCTCAGCCTCAACCTTAACCTTTCTTCCTGCCTCCACCCTCAGACCTCCAACCTCCAACAATCTTTCCCCCTTGACTCTGTCGTAGCCCGATTTATCTATGTGACCAGGCAGATTCAGCGGCGCGCGTCTGAAATAGACGATCAAACACAGCCCTTAACAATGAGAAGGAGGTCTACATATGACACTCGTACGGTGGGATCCGTTTCGTGAGCTTGAAGACGTTTCCGATCGGTTGAATCAGATGTTTAATCGTCCCACGGTGGCTCGGACGAACGGCAAGGAAACAATGATCGTTGCTGATTGGGTACCGTCCGTGGATGTCAGCGAGACGGATGGGGCGTATCATATCAAGGCGGAGATCCCTGATGTGAAGAAAGAGGATGTGAAGGTGACACTCGAAGACGGCGTCCTCACGATTCAGGGTGAGAGGAAGCAGGAGAAGGAAGAGAAGGGCAAGAGGTACCATCGGGTGGAACGCTCGTATGGCCGCTTCGTCCGGAGCTTTACACTGCCGGATGTCGTCGATGAGGGAAAAGTAAAGGCGGAATTCAAGGATGGGATTCTCAATCTCGAGCTTCCTAAATCCGAGAAGGCAAAGCCAAAAGCGATCGAAGTCAAGGTCGGCTAATCAACAACAACCGCATCCAGTCTGAACAGAGGCCCGCTCCGGCGGGCCTCTTCTTTCCTCAACCTCTCTTCAGGCCTTCTTCGCTCAACCTCAACCTTAGCCTCGACCTTCTTTTTCCTGCCTCCACCCTCAATCCTCCAACCTCCAACGCTTCTGAGCCCCTTGTGCAACCAGGGGGCCTGAGTTTATCATCACGCCCGCGGCGAGTGAGAACCCTTACCACGGAGTGGAGCGCATGAAGAACAAGCACACCGGTAGAACTACGACATCGACTGGCGGCACCAGAGTTGAGCGGGACACGATGGGAGAGTTGGCCGTGCCGGCTGACGCCTACTTTGGAGTTCAAACCGCCCGCGCTATCGAAAACTTTCCGATCAGTTCGTTGCGGTTCCCTCGCGCCATGATCCGGGCGATGGGGCTGATCAAACGCGCGGCCGCGACGGTCAATCAGTCGCTGGGCCTGCTCGACAAAACACAGGCGGATGCGATCAATCAGGCAGCGACCGAAGTGGTCGAGGGCAAGCTCGACGGCGAGTTCCCCGTGGACATTTTTCAAACCGGCTCAGGCACCTCGACGAACATGAATGCCAATGAGGTGATTTCCAACCGTGCCACCGAGCTGCTCGGTGGAGCCAGGGGCAGCAAGCTGGTGCATCCGAACGATCATGTCAATCTAGGCCAATCCAGCAACGACGTGATTCCCACGGCAATTCATGTCGCCGCGGGGGAGATGCTGCAACAGCAGCTCATTCCGGCACTCACTCTGTTGCAGAAAACACTCGCGCGCAAAGCCAAGGAGTTCGACAAGATCGTCAAGATCGGCCGCACTCATTTGCAGGATGCGACGCCTGTCCGATTGGGTCAGGAATTCGGCGGGTATGCGCGCCAGATCGAACTAGGCATTCAACGGGTCACGCGCGCGCAAGCAGCGATCAGCGAGGTTGCGCTCGGGGGAACAGCAGTCGGCACAGGGCTCAATTGCCACCCGAAGTTCTCAGCCAAGGTGCTGGCTCTCATATCAAAAGAGACCGGCTGTACATTTCGAGAAGCGAAGAACCACTTTGAAGCCCAGTCCACACAGGATTCGTTGGTCGAAGCGAGCGGGGAGTTGAAGACCATCGCCGTGAGCCTCATGAAGATCGCCAACGATATTCGCTGGCTCGGTTCCGGCCCTCGCTGTGGATTGGGAGAGATCAACCTCCCGGAGACCCAGCCTGGCTCGTCGATCATGCCGGGCAAAGTAAACCCGGTGATCGCCGAGTCGGTGACGATGGTCTGCGCCCAGGTGATCGGCAACGATGTGACGGTCACAGTGGGAGGGCAGGCGGCCAATTTCGAACTGATCGTCATGCTGCCCGTGATGGCCTATAACCTCTTGCAATCCATCGAACTCCTCTCAACCGCATCAACCAACTTTGCGGTCAAGTGTATTGACGGCATCAAAGCCAACGAAGAACGCTGCCGCAGCCTGATCGAGGAAAGTCTCGCCATGTGCACCGCCCTGGCGCCGGAAATCGGATACGAGGCCGCCGCGAAACTCGCCAAGGACGCGTACAAGTCCGGCAAGACCGTCCGCCAGGCCGCGAAGGAGCAGAAAGTCCTCTCAGAAAAGCGGCTCACCGAACTGCTCGATCCCTGGCGCATGACCGAGCCAGGCGGGCCTGTGGGAAGTGCAGGCGGCTAGGGACTGGCTCCGCCGTCATCGGTGGTGCCGTCCCCGTATTCCTCCCAATACTTGAGCGCCGTCTTATCATCATCTTCTCTGTCCATCCTTTGAATCTAATTTGATTCAACGGTGAATCGTTTCGGATTCATGCGGACCTCGTTCCATCTTCCTACCAGTGCTTCCGCATTCTTGAAATTCGGCGAAGATCGAGCAATCCGATAGAAGACATTCCCGTTTCTTACGAGGCATAGGGATTGCTCAAGGCCGTGCAGCCGGGAGCATTCATGAATTCCGTCGCGTGGAATTGGAATCCCCGGACGACAGAGCTTCGGCACATGCGGCCAACACAGTCTGGCTGGAAGGATGCTGGCTCTGGGTACCTCAAGAATTAATTTATTAAATTCTTTCGTAGAGGTATTGACATAAGGCTAACCCTGGCTTATGGTCCATCAAAGTAGTTAAATTAATTATTTAAACTTAAGTGTATATTATTTGAGGTTATTTTGCACTCTCACATAGCTCGGCAACTCATGGTTCCTCCTTCGGCTCTTCCCTTACCCAAGCACACAGATAGCAATCGGCACCTAACCAAGCCACCATCACGACAGACTTTGCCCTGGTCATGTCTCACGCCAGTCCTGAGTCTGATGATGCTTGCTGGGCTGGCCGGATGTGGGCCTGCTTCGCCTGACAACGCACCGGGTCTTGAGTCGCGCGCGCGCGTGGGTGGGCCATCGGTTTCCAAGCAGATTCTGTCACCAGCTACCAGCCCATTGACGCCGGCCACCCAAGCGGGGAGCCCAGTGCCCCTTGCCTCGGGCAATGAATCGGGTAAGACGTCGGAAAAGGGAGCAGCCCTCGTGGGAGACAGTCCCCAGGTGCTCCCTGCTTCCACATCTAAACCCTTAGATGTACTGGAACCTCTGGTCGTGCCTGAGTGGATAGCCAAGGATCTCGAGTCACCGGATATCGGCACCAGGATCCGTGCGTTGGATAAGTGGGTACAGACAGCACCTCCGGGGGCAGACGAGCCGCTGATTTTGGCCTTGGATAATAATGATGAACGAGTCAGGGCAAGGGCGATGGAACTGATCGAGCAAAATTGGGCGAGGGCGGCTGATGCAGAGCAGTAGGGCTGGGAACAGTGGGCCGGAGCTGCCAGTCGATGTCAGAACACCATTTAACCAATTAACCAAAAGGAAGGTGGGAAAGCTCAGGTTCTGATGTCACGTTTTTGATGGTGACGATTCATCGCTGCGGCCATTCGCACGTGGTCCGATCATTTAAAAGAGGTCTTTCTTATGAGGAAACGATTCGTTATTCAATCCGCTATCGGAGCAGCGGCTCTATTGGTCTGGAGCCTTATAGGCATTGTGCCAACCAGTCAGGCCGGCCAAACAGGCGGCAAAACCGTCAAGTTCATCGCCACAGACGAGCCTGGCCCCTGGTTCAAGTGCGTCAGCCGTTTCATCGATGCTACCGAAGGGGGCTGTGTTCCTAAGGGAATTGGCCTCACAGAGTCTCTAGCCATCATCAATCCGGGCGACAGGGTCCAGATTGACATGGGACGGGGAACCAGCAACAGGGGGGTGGATACCACTAATACGGTTCACACCTTCACGAGTCTACTCTGGCCGGTCAAGGAAGATGGCACGAATGCCTACAACATGCCCTTCGATCAACCAGAAGGCGCCTTTAGGGGGATCAGATCCGTTGAACTGCGCACCCCGGGCCTCTATGTCTTCGTGTGCAAGCTGCATCCATTCATGCTTGCCGCCACGATTGTGGACGCAGATGGTTTGGGTGGCGGGTTGGATCTCGGGAAAAAGATCAGGCTCATCAACGCCAACCCGACAAATGCTATTACCGTTCCCACGAATAGCGACCTGGCCAGTCGGCTCTTGCGAGCCTTCTTTCTCATCACGAACCCGGTGAACTATCAAGATCACAGGGTAGGCACATGGAATGTTACCTTGCCCGAAGTTCCTGTCAATCGCACCGATGTGAATAATGTCTCTGATCAACCTCTTCTCAGTGCCCTGAACATCGTCGATGCACCCCTTGAAGCACTGCATAATCCAACAATTTCAGGCATCGGCGAGGTCTGGGTAGATGCAGAATATGAGAAGACGGAAGACAAGACGAAACCAGGAACCGCGATAGCCGTGGATACGAATACCTGGAAGGTCACCAAGAGAGTCGCCTTGCCCCAAATAAACTTCAACAATCCCCACAACATGTGGGCCAACAGGGATCAGACGGTCATTTACAATACTGAGTGGTTCGGCAACAACCTTGTTGCCTTCAACCGCATCACCGGCCATTTGATCCGGAACATCCGCGTGGGCGACGCTCCGGCCCACGTGATGACCCGCGTGGACACGGACCAGGTGCATGTAAGCCTCAACGGCGATGACGCCGTGATCGAACTCAACCCGGGCAATTTGTCGTTCAGCCGGCGTATCTTTACGCAGTTCCCGGGTGATAATCCTGCACAGCCTCATGCCCATTGGATGAGCTTCGACGGCAAAACGATGGTGACGCCCAATTCGAATACGAACGATGCGACCGAGATCGATATCAGAAAAGGAAAACCTGTGGACAAGACACCCACGGGCACGCTCCCTATCGCCAGCAGCATCATGCCAGACGCGAGTAAGTACTATGTCTCGAACTACCTGGACAGCACGATAACCTGTATTTCTCTCGGGAGGCCGAAATGCCTTGATGGATCCAACAAGGTGGCGACAAAGAACATCCCGCTGCTTGCCAACTACAATGCGATTTCCGGTGAAGTCAAAGGCCCGGTTGGGGCGCTCCCCATTCAGACCCCTGTCAGCCCAGACGGCAAGTTCGTCGTGACAGCCAACACGCTCACCGCCACGATCACCATCATCGACACCGCGACTGATACGCTGGTGGCGATGCTGGGTTGCAGCGCAGGTTGTCATGGTGTGAACTTTGGCGCCAAGAAAGGCGGAGGCTACTACGCCTATGTTTCGAGCAAGTTCTCGAACGATCTGATCGTCGTCGATCTCAATGGCGCAGCATCGAGCATCGTCGGCCGTATTCTCCTCGTGGCTGAAGGAGACCTGAACCAAGACGGGAACTCGAGGACCTTCTCGGATGATTCAGTGGCCACTCTTGCAGGCATGGGAGGCCAGGGGGTATTGCCTGTACCCAATGTTTACAATGGTTGGGTTCAGAACCTTCCTCGCGCCTGGAAGCACCAGTTAACGAGGGAGCAACGGAATCCATTCCCGTCAGCTGACTAAAATCAGCATGGTCACATAGCTGCATGCCAGAGGGCCCGGTGCGATGGTTCACAC
>JACAFD010000046.1 GCA_013388555.1 Nitrospirota bacterium
ATATGTTCCACGTGGAACATTCTCATGAGTCGTGAATAAGATAAATGGCGAAGATTGTAGCAATCGCAAATCAGAAGGGTGGTGTAGGGAAAACTACAACTGCGGTGAATCTTGCCGCTGGTGTCGCGCTGCTTGGAAAACGGGTCTTACTTGTGGATATGGATCCGCAAGGAAACGCCACGAGCGGGCTAGGTGTTGATCCACGATCCTTACAGATTACAGTCTACAACTGCTTGATTAATTATGTTAAATTTCACGATACGGTACAAGCAACAGAAGTGAACGGACTGTCACTTTTGCCGGCAAATGCTGACTTGTCTGGAGCAGAAATCGAGCTGGTGAACGTTGAGGAGCGTGAAAAACTGCTTCGGAATTTCCTGCGAGATGTTGACCAGTTGTTCGACGTTATCTTTATCGACTGTCCTCCGACATTGGGCATTTTGACCGTCAATGCGCTCGTCGCATCTCGTAGCATTTTGGTCCCGGTTCAATGTGAATATTATGCCATGGAAGGGTTAAGCCGCTTGGTTGGAAACATTGATCGAATTCGTCAGTCCTTTAATCCGGATCTCCAGTTAGAAGGGATCGTCTTGACAATGTTTGATGCGAGGAATACGTTAGCGCGTCAGGTCCTTGCGCAAGTTCGCGAGTATTTTAAAGAGATCGTCTACGACACAGTGATTCCTCGCAATGTGACACTCGCCGAGGCTCCGAGTTACGGACGCCCGGCAATGTTATACAATGTCGCATCGGCAGGATCTCAAGCGTACTTGTCATTAGCCAAGGAGTTTGTGAGCCATGGAGAAAAAAGCGCTCGGTAGAGGACTCGACGCGTTGCTTCCCGCTGCCAAGCCTGTGTCGATGCCAGAATTGCCTGAGGTTCAACATCTGCTAGTCGATTCGATTGTGCCGAATCGGTATCAGCCAAGACAAGCCTTTCCTTCTCAGGAATTAGCAGAGCTTACTGCTTCATTGAAGCAAAGTGGGCTATTGCAACCAATCTTAGTACGTCGTAGGGGTGATGGTATATACGAACTCATTTCTGGTGAACGGCGTTGGCGAGCAGCAAAACAAGCGGGGCTGGAAACGATTCAAGCTGTCATTCGCAATTGTGGTGATGAGGAATCTGTCGTCCTGGCTCTGGTCGAAAATCTTCAACGAGAAGATCTCAACCCCATGGAAATGGCTAGAACCTACCACCGTATGATGAACGAATTTGGACTGACTCAGGACATAATTGCGCAACGAGTGGGCTGTGATCGATCATCGGTCGCCAATGTCGTGCGCCTTATGAATTTTCCTTCAGAGATCCAGCAGCTGATTGAAACGAATCAACTCTCCATGGGGCATGCGAAAGTGATTCTCGGTCTTGTCGACCAGAACGAACAGCTGAGAATCGCCCACCTTGTCGTTGCAAAATCCTTATCCGTAAGAGAAACGGAAAAAGTCATAGAATCCTCATCAATCGCGAAGAAACGAGGGACAAAGGAATTACGGCAGACACCCTGGTCCGACGTTGAGGAGCGGTTGCAAAAGCGATTGGGCACAAAAGTTATCATCCAAAAGGGAAGACGTGGCGGAAAAATCGTCATTCACTACTTCTCTCCCCCTGAACTCGACGGAATTCTCGAGACACTTCTGAACTAATCCAGACCGTATTTCAATCTTACAGAAATCGCGATGGGTAGAGGCATAATTGTTGCTTCTACGTATTGGTGACTATTCCCATTCTGATCGACTATTGCCTTGCTGGCACAGAGACAGTGCTGAAATAGTGACGTCACTCTTTCGAGGAGGCGCGTTCATGTGGGGGCAGGAAAAAAAAGAAGAGAAGAGCTCAAGCGAGCAGAAAGGTGAAGAGGTGATTATGGTGACCGGTAACTCAACAACTCAGGAAGGGACTGGGGACATCAGTGCCTTTGTCGGAAAGGGAGTCGAATTCAAAGGCACAATTTCCTACAGCGGCACGGTAAGAATTGACGGATACCTCGATGGGGAAATCCATACTGACGGTGTCCTATTGATTGGTGAAGAGGCTGTCATCCAGGCGAAAATTACTGCCGGAACCGTTGTGTGTAAGGGGAAAATCACCGGAGATGTCCTGGCAAAGGAGTGCGTGAAACTCCGGGCGCCAGCCGTGATGAATGGGAGCGTGAAGACGCCGGTCCTTTCTATGGAAGATGGGGTCCTTTTTAATGGCGCACTTGAAATGGCTCACGGTGTACGTGAACTCCCCCGGGAGGTCTCTCTGCATCCCGTAGGCATGATCATGCCCCCGGGCATAAAGCGAGTCAATGGTTAGAGAAAATATTAATATGTAGGTATTTTTCAACTCGATATTTGTCTGGCGAATCCCGTCCATGCGCGGGAATGGACGGTAGGAGGCAATCATGGCAATCACGTGGGGGACGAGAGAACGCGGTCAGCACGTTGAACAGAACAGTGAGAACCTTACCCTTTTGGGAAAGGGCGCGGAGTTCAGGGGGGTCGTCACTTTTGATGGCACCCTGCGGGTTGATGGACGAGTCGAAGGCGAGATCCATACAACCGGAATGTTAATCGTCGGAGAACATGCCGTGATTGAGGGTATCATATCCGCTGGAGTCCTCATGAATAGCGGCAAGATCAATGGCACCATCACTGCTCTTGAAAAGATCCACATCCTGAAGCCCGGTGTTCTTATAGGCGATATCCGGACCCCGGTTATTGCAATCGAAGAAGGTTCTCATTTCCAGGGCATGTGTGATATGGGTGCGCATCATTGGGGCAACGAACGCGCACTCGCGCTCGATATATCACCCGGCCTCGTTGCGGCTACTCCTTAGTCATAGGGAACAGCCCTCTAGCCCTTTTCCCCTCTCCTCAGTACAATAGCGACTGTATGACTCGCCCTACAGTTCTTCTAGGTATGAGCGGTGGAGTGGACAGCTCTGTTGCGGCAGCGCTCCTAGTTCGCCAGGGCTTCGACGTTCACGGCGTCACGCTCCAGGTCTGGGAACACGAAGACGAAACCGTCGCGGCCTCGAAGCGTTGGGAAGAACGCGGCTGCTGCAAGGTCGGCATTGCTCGGTTTGTCGCGCAGACATTGAAAATTCCTTATGAGGTCGTCGACCGCAGAGAAACCTTTCGCGCCGGCGTCATAGACGACTTTGTCGCCGGCTATCTTGAAGGCACAACACCCAACCCCTGTATCCGGTGCAACGAGCGGGTCAAGCTGCGCAGTCTCATCGAGCTTGCGGATACACGCGGAATCAAATTTGTGGCCACTGGCCACTATGTTCGCATCGGCGAATCCCGGGGAATGCAGACTCTTCAGCGAGCAACGGATCTTACCAAAGATCAAAGCTATTTCCTCTATCGTCTTTGTCAATCATGGCTCGATCGTCTGCTCTTTCCTGTGGGGGACATGCAGAAGACGGACGTATGGAAGGAAGCGGAGACCTTGGGACTTCCCGTCGACGAATTAAAGGAAAGTCAGGAGATCTGTTTCGTGAGCCACGGCGATTATCGGACTTTTATTGAGAAAGAATCGCCTGCCGCCAAGAAGCCAGGAGCCTTCGTAGACGACGGAGGCCGATATTTAGGTGAACATGACGGGATCGCTTTCTATACGCCAGGCCAACGGAGAGGGCTCGGTATTGCGACCGGCCGCAGGCTCTATGTACAGCAAGTGCTCCCGACCACCAATACGGTCGTGCTTGGACCAGAAGAGTCCCTGCGTCGCGGTCAGTGTGATGTTGCAGATCTGAATCTCTTCGACCCCTCCATTCTCAGTGGTCCAACAGAAGCTGACATTAAGGTCCGGTATGCTACAGCTGCCACACCCGCAATCATCCAACCCCTTTCAGAGGACACCCTGCGCATTTCCTTTCATGAACCACAACGAGCATTAAGCCCAGGGCAGTCAGCAGTCTTCTATCGAAACGATCATGTACTCGGCGGCGGTATCATCCAATCGTTCTAACCTTCTCATAAATGCCTGTCATCGTATTGACAGTCCTCATCCACGAATGCTACCTTGACTCGCCAATTTTCGTGCGAGCCACGAAGGCTTCCCTCTTTGTCAAACAGAACAAAGCGAACGGACTCGTATAGTGATTAAGACTGCGGTGGCGCGACGTTATGCACAGGCGCTCTTTGAGTCACTCGACGTATCCAGCATCGAACCAACCCGTGTGGCCTTAAAGGCGCTCGGACAAGCGATCAAGGATTCGGTTCCTCTGCGCCATGTCGTGGCCTCACCGGCTTTTTCCCCCGAAGACAAAATTGCCGTTCTGGCAGAGCTCGGTTCGCGCCTCGGTTGCCCTCCCGCCGGAAAAGCCTTTCTCGGACAGTTGGTGAAAAAGAATCGCGTCGCCTTTCTTCCCGAAATCGCCGAGGCCTTCGCGAAACTTGCCGATGCGGCAAAAGGCACTCAGCCGGTCATTGTCTTTTCAGCAACGGCTATACCCCCGGATGAGCAACATCAAATCAGCAATCGCTTGCGCAATATGCTCAAGCGCCAAGTCGAAGTCACCTTTCACACTGATGCCCGCTATATCGCCGGCATACAGGTCCGTCTCGGCAGCACGGTAGTCGATAACACCGTTCGTGGGCGGTTACAAGCAATGCAGCATCTGTTGACTAAGGAGTAGCCATGCAGATCAAGGCAGAAGAAATCAGTTCGATTATCAAAGAAAAAATCAAAGGCTTCGACAAACACATCGATGTCAAGGAGACCGGCTCTGTCATTCAGGTCGGAGACGGGATTGCCAAGATCTATGGTCTCGACGGCGCGATGGCCGGCGAAATGCTCGAATTTCCCGGCGGCCTTTACGGGATCGCGCTGAACCTTGAAGAAGACAACGTCGGCGCCGTGCTCATGGGCGATGATGTCGGGGTCAAGGAGGGCGATCCGGTCAAGCGCACGGGACGTATTGCGGAGATTCCAGTTGGCGAAGCATTGCTCGGTCGTGTGGTGAACGCGATTGGCCAGCCTATCGATGGAAAGGGCCCAATCAACTCGTCGCTCTCCTCCCGCATAGAAGTCACGGCACCGGGGGTGAATACACGTCAGTCGGTGCGCGAACCCCTGCAAACGGGGATCAAGGCCATCGACGCCATGATTCCCATTGGCCGCGGGCAGCGTGAATTGATCATCGGCGACCGGCAGACCGGCAAGACCGCCATTGCCGTCGATACGATCATCAATCAAAAGGGCCTCAACGTCTTTTGTATCTATGTCGCCATCGGTCAGAAACGGTCAACCGTGGCACGCGTCGTCAAGACTCTCGAAGAGACCCACGCGATGGAGTACAGCATCGTGGTGGCGGCCACCGCGAGCGATGCGGCTCCCATGCAGTATTTGTCACCATTCTCCGGTGCAGCCATCGGCGAGTACTTCCGGGATAACGGCAAACATGCGTTGATCGTTTATGACGATCTCTCCAAGCACGCCGTGGCCTATCGCCAGTTATCTCTGTTGCTCCGTCGTCCGCCAGGCCGCGAAGCCTATCCGGGCGACGTGTTCTACCTGCACTCCCGGTTGTTGGAGCGTGCGGCCAAGCTCAGTGACAAACTCGGCGGGGGAAGCCTCACGGCACTGCCGATCATCGAAACGCAAGCCGGTGACGTGTCCGCCTACATTCCGACCAACGTCATTTCAATTACCGACGGGCAAATCTATCTCGGCAGCGATCTGTTCTACTCCGGTATTCGTCCCGCGATTAACGTGGGTCTGTCGGTCTCCCGCGTCGGGGGTTCGGCCCAGATCAAGACCATGAAGCAGGTGGCTGGTACCCTTCGGCTCGACCTCGCGCAGTACCGCGAAATGGCCGCGTTCTCCCAGTTCGGCAGCGAGCTCGACAAATCGACACAGAGGCAGCTTGCGCGAGGCGTTCGCATGGTGGAGTTGCTCAAGCAGGGACAATACAAACCGATGCCGGTCGCCGACCAAGTGCTGTCGATTTACGCCGGCGTCAACGGATACCTGGACGATGTACCAGTCGATTCAGTGCAACAGTTTGAAGGCGACCTGCTGCACTACGTCCAGCAGAACCATCCCGAGTTGAAGAAGGAAATCGCGAGCATCGGGAAAATCGACGACACGACCGCCGGCAGACTGAAAGAGATTATCACGGCCTTTAAACAAAAGATGGGGTTCGGCGCCAAGTAGCCATCAACGCATCGGCGTCGGCCTTATTGCCGAATCTTCAATCGCTGCGCCGTGGAATTGCGGCGTTTAAGAATAGACAGAGGCTCCATAGTAGATTGGAAGTTCTGAGTGCTGAGTGAGAACGCCGCCAGAACCTAAAACTCAGAACTCATGACTCGGATCTCAGAACTTGCGACAGAAGGAGTGTTATGAGCACAGGAAAAGTCATTCAGGTCATCGGTCCGGTGGTGGACGTGGAGTTTCCTCCCGGACAGCTGCCGAACCTTCTCAACGCCCTCAAAGTGATTCAGGAAGAGAATAAGGCCGCCGGCACGCCGGCCGTCCGCATCACTCTTGAAGTCGCGCTGCATCTCGGCGAAAATCGCGTTCGCAGTATCGCAATGTCCACGACCGACGGTCTCACGCGGGGGATGGATGTGCAGGATACAGGGGCGCCGATTTCTGTGCCGGTCGGCCGCGAGACATTGGGACGACTGATCAATGTGTTGGGCGACCCAGTGGACGAGATGGGCCCCATCAAGACGACGAAGACCTATCCTATTCACCGGCCTGCGCCTCGCCTCGAAGATCAGGAGACGAAGACCGAAGTCCTCGAAACCGGCATCAAAGTCATCGACCTTCTCGAGCCCTACAGTAAGGGCGGTAAGGTCGGCCTCTTCGGTGGTGCCGGAGTCGGCAAGACCGTCATCATCATGGAACTCATCAACAATATCGCCTTGCACCATGGTGGTTTCTCGGTGTTTGCCGGCGTCGGTGAGCGGACCCGTGAAGGCAACGACCTCTGGCACGAAATGCAGGAGTCGAAGGTCATCGATCCCAAGGACTTCACCAAATCGAAAGTCTCCCTGGTCTATGGCCAGATGAACGAGCCACCTGGCGCGCGTCTGCGCGTCGCCTTGACGGGACTGGCCGTCTCTGAATATTTCCGTGACGAAGAGAACCAGGACGTGCTGCTCTTCGTGGACAATATCTTCCGGTTTACCCAGGCCGGTTCAGAAGTGTCTGCATTGCTCGGCCGCATGCCGTCTGCCGTCGGCTATCAGCCCACCCTCTCGTCGGAGATGGGGCAACTGCAAGAGCGCATCACCTCCACCAAGCGTGGATCGATCACCTCGGTGCAAGCCGTCTATGTACCGGCTGACGACTTGACCGACCCTGCGCCGGCCACGGCCTTCGCCCACTTGGACGCGACGACCGTATTGTCGCGGCAAATTGCAGAGCTGGGTATCTATCCAGCTGTCGACCCACTCGACTCCACCTCGCGCATTCTCGACCCGCGAGTCATCGGCGACGATCATTACAAGGTGGCCCGCGGAGTCCAGTCCGTCTTGCAGAAGTATAAAG
>JACAFD010000293.1 GCA_013388555.1 Nitrospirota bacterium
ATCCCCGCCATGGGAACTTCTGACGATCGGACGAGTTGATCCAGCGCCACGTTCACCATTCCAGGAATGCGCCTCATCCCCGCTTCATAACGAGCCACAGACACACGCGTCGTCCGCAACGCATCGGCCAATTGCTGTTGCGTCAGCCCCAACTGTTCTCGCACTCGTTTAAGTTCTGTCGGCCTCATGATGTAACCAATGGTTACACACATTACAGTCGACTGTCAAGCCTCTTATTGGAGTCCTAATATTGAAGCTGAAAGCCCAGTCTGGCGTTGAGCCTGTGCATAACCATGCGCGAGACACTGCGATAGGATAGACAATCCGTCGCACGGACCCGTAAACACCAACAAATATCTAGTATTTGGTGTTTCTTTTAGGTTTAACCCTTAGGACCACCATATGTTGTGGTCCTGCACAAGATTAAACCAATGCCTAATTTCTAGGCAAAGACGTATTTAAACCGAGAAAATGGCAGGAAATTGATTGAGAGAGAGACTTATCTACAAGGTTATCCACAGAAGCTGGGGAGAGGATTTAGCGACTCCTACTTTGCTGGTGCAGGCTGTGTGGAAGCAGAGGAACGGATGGCTTCGGCAATCTCGTGGCTGATTGTCGCCAAGGCACGGCTGTGTGCAGCGACCATCGCATCGTACGTTCCACCGCTAGCTGATTCCCGGACCGTCGAGCGGCCTGTGTGCAGGAGTCCATCGGAGGCGCGCCTGACGGTCCAGAGGGCATCGATGGTCACCGATTCTCCCATCGTCGAGTCGAATCGTTGGATGTCTACGAGGACGCGATAAGTGGCATTCTCCCCGGCACTCTGCGGATAGGCCGCCACCCGTTTCACATTCAAATCGGCAGCCAGATTGTCCGCAATAATACGTGGGATTTCGCCCTTGAGCGGCCCGGCCCAGCGATGTAACTCCACGAACGTGACTTCATTCGGCCCCACTCGAAGCACAAACTGAGGGCGATCAACGACCTCCGGCAGCGTGATGGGACCCACCGCGATGCTGTAAGCAGACTCGCCGCTTGCCGAGGTGGCCCCGTTGACCGGCGCACTGGCGCTCAGGGTATAGTATGTTTCTCTCGGCGAACCGAAGCAGCCGGTCAGCGACGAAATCGTCAGAAATAGAGCCGCCGGCCACAGGTATCCGTATCTCACCGTTTGCTCTCCTTCTTCCCACGAATCAACGATTCAGGTTGACGCTCCAATAATTCGGTCAGCTCGCGGAGCGATTGCGCGGCCCTCGAGAGGTCGCGCAGCGACGTCCGGAGATCCTGCTGCAGCGGGGAATCGGAGGCCAACGTCTGCTCGGTCGTGATCAGCAGACGCCGCGCGTCTTCCAAGGCGGACTTGGCCGCCGGCGCGACCTCTTTATCCATCCGTTTCACCATTTGCTCCGCGCCAACCAGCGTGCGGTTCAGCGATTGCAGCGTTGTGCGCAGATCTCCGCTGATCTTGTCGATCGGCATGTTCTCCAGCTTTTTGGAAAGGTTCATCAAGGTGGTTTGCAATTCGACCATCATGCCTGGATGGGTCGGGAACTCCGGGGGGCTCGTCGCCCAATTGATTTTCGCCGGAGCGGCATCAGGGAACATGCCGAGCGAAACATACATTTGTCCGGTCAGGAGACTCCCGGTCTTCATTTGCGCGCGAAGCCCTGCTTCAACTATTCTGTCAATCCTGGCCTTCTGTTCGGCCGGAGTCGGATCTGCCATCTTTTCCCGGCTCAGCGCCCGCAAACGCCCTGGAAAGATCGCCACATCAACCGGGAAACGGAATCGCACCGACTGGCTGTCCCATCCCGTCAAGATGTTTTTCACTTCACCGATCGTCACCCCGTTGAGTTCAACGGGAGCCCCCACCGTCAACCCGCGCAGTGATTCCTCAAAATACATGGTAAACACCAGCGTCTCGCGCTCCGGCTGCTTCATGGCCGCGGTGCGATCAGGAAACAGAGGAAAAACCGTATCGGGGTCGGCTTGGGGCAACGCCTCTGACCCGGCCGGCGCCTCGAAGGCCACGCCGCCAAGCAGGATGGCCATCAGCCCCTCGGTATTGACCTTGACGCCCTCCGCATCAGCGGTGATGTCAATGCCGCTGACGTCCCAGAAGCGTGTGTTAGAGTTCACGAACTTGTCATACGGCGACTCGACGAAGATTTTCAGTGTGACGCCTGACCCGTCCTGGTTCAGCTCATTGACTGCCACCTTCCCCACTTGAATACGGCGAAACATGACCGGCGTCCCGACGTCGTGCGACCCGAGGTCTTTGCCATGGAGAACAAACTGGCGGCCCTGCATCTCGCCGGTGACGGCCGGCTGAAATTCCAGGCCTTCAAAATGCTCCCGCCTGGTCGAAGATTTGCCGCGATCCATCTCAATGTAGGATCCGGAGAAGAGCGTCCCGATCCCCGACACCTGCCCACCCGAGATCCGCGGCTTGACGATCCAGAACCTGACATCCTCCACGAGATGAGGCGCAGCCCCCTTACTCATCTCCACTGTCAACACGATGTTCTCAAGATCCTTGGAGAAACCGACGGATTTCACCTCGCCGATATCGATGTTCTTATACTTGACTTTGGTCTTGCCTGCCTCGATGCCCTCGGCCGTCTTAAAGGTGATGGTGATCGTAGGCCCTTGCTCGAGGATCGTTTTGACTGCCAGCCAGCCTCCGATCAGGACGGCCACGATCGGAATCAGCCAAATGAGCTGGGGCGACGACTTCCGCTTCGGCTGGGCGACCGCTGACGGAATGTCCGCGAGATCAGGTCCGCGCGGTCCTTCAAACATGATGCCTCTCTTTCGGCTCCCAGAGCAACCGTGGGTCAAACGCCATCGCGGCAAACATCGTCAGGACCACCACGGCGCCGAACGCTGCCACAGCCAGGCCCGGTTGAATCGACGCGAGCCCTTTCAGTTGGACGAGCGCCACAAGGATCAATACCACATACACATCCAGCATCGACCAGGGGCCGACAAATTCAAGTATCCGGTACAGTTTCGCACGTTCCAGCGAACGAGTCGTCCAACCCAGCTGCACCGAAATGAGAAGATAGGTGAGAGAAAGCATTTTTGCCAAGGGTACCACGATGCTCGCAATAAAGACCACCAGTGCGATGTGCCACGAACCCGAGTGCCAGAGGTACACGACACCGCTCATGATGGTGTCGGATTGAGCGCCGAACAAGGAGCCTGTCCGCATCATCGGCAAGACGTTCGCCGGCACGTAGAGAATATAGGCGGCAATGAGGAGAGCCCACGTCCGCGCGATACTGTCGGGCTTGCGAAGATGAAGCGCGGCGCCGCACCGCCGGCAGCACATGTCGTGGCTTTCGGCAACCAATCGCGATAAGCTGCCGCACCCATGACAAGTGCACAAACCCAACTGGCTTGCCGTGACAGCGGACTCGTTCACTCGTCCTCCTTCACCATGCTCCACAGGTCATGCATATTGAACGAAGCAATGGCGCCCGTGAGTAAGAGAATGAGGCCCCCGAACGACCAGAGCGCGATTCCCGGCACGACATGCGCGAGGTGCACAAGTTTCACCAGCGCGACGAGCACGCCGAGAATGAACACCTGCGTCATGCTCCACGGCCGCACCGATTGCAAGGTCCTGAGAATCGGCGCCAATCCTTGCGGCACCTTCCCCAGCTTCAACGGCAAAAGCACATACAGCATCAGAGACAGTTCTACGGCGGGGATCAGAATGGTCGTGATGAACACCAGTGCGGCTACGCCTTCCATATTATTCTTCCAGATGCTCTCGACCGCCCCATAGAGACTCGTCGCACTTTTAATTCCCGCCGCCTCTAAGCCGACGATCGGAAATACATTTGCAATGATGAACAGGAACGCCGCTCCGAGTGTAAAGGCAAGTCCGCGATCGATACTGTCAGGGATGTCACGAAAGAGCACTGCGCCACAGCGCGGGCAACGGGCGACGCCGCCCGGTGGGAGGATCGGCTCTCTTTGCAAGAGATCGCATTCATGACAAGCAGTGAGAACACCCGACGTCATATGTCTAGTCCATCCCGTCTGTTTGGTTGAACCGGACTAACCAGAACAACCAGTTTGCCCGCACATATTATAAGAGCCAGATAGGCCGGATCAATCCGCTAAGCCACGCGCGATGGGCGAGCCTGGCGGGAAAAGGGAGGCTGGCGAGCTACGGCCGATCCGCATGCGTCACTTTGCCGGGCCTGATCCAGCCATGCCGGAAAAAATACTCGGACAGAACATTCACGGCCTGTTCGATACTACGACTCGTCATCTGTCCCATCGCTGAACGATAGCTCTTCACGGCACCGCCGCCGATGTTTGCCGACGCAACGCCGACCGTGAGACCTCCCGCAGCAGCAGCGCCGGCCTGGTCAGTGACGATGGCGCCAGGCATGGACCCGCTGTCGGCATGAGTGTCGAATTCCAGCAGCTTCGTAGGTGCGGTCTCAGGCTTTGACCTGTCCTGGTCCAACCCATACCCATAGAGTTGAACGCGAATGTCCACCCTCGACTGTCCTTTGCCGAATCCAATGACCAACCGCGCTCCCTTGTTGCCCTCATCCACGTCGAGAAATTGCCCGGTAATGCCCAGCGCACCTTTCGGCAAGAGGATATTGCTGGAAAGTCGCCGAGCCGGCATTCCAAGGTTCTGGATCCCTTCCACCAGTTCGTCGGCTGCGACCGTTCGGACCTCTCGTATGATTGCTCCCTCGTGTTGATACGTCGTTGTGTCCTCAAAATCATTGACGGTTCCCTGGAGGAAACCCGCGTTCTCTTGGACATGTTCTCTGGTCACCGCAAAGTCGTAGATATAAACCTGAGAAGGCCGCTGGAGGTTCCATCTGGCGCTCTCAAACTGAGAGTCGGCCACGGTTTTGGCGCAGCCTGCCATCACGACCATCCCCAGCAGGCCGGCCAACAATCCTGTGCCATGAAAACTCCATCCAACTCCCTGCCGACTGCCATGACCACTAGTCGTCAACGCGCCGCTTCGAGCGACCACGAACGGCCACATACAGACTGTCCTTATCTTCTCACTAGCCCGCATCCCGAATCTCGCATCCCCAGCTTCAAGTCTCGCCTGTCTCGCTGACGCCGAACCTACCGGGGAACGGACCTCACTCTCTGTGACTCGACCGGTTTGGCTGATTCCCCTCGCATTCCCTCGGTCGTCTGCCCGGACCCGGCTGGGCCGGGAGACCACCCTCCTCCAAGAGCCTTGTACAGTTGGACGACTGACTGCAGTTGTGCGCGGCGGGTGCGGGCCAGGGTGAGTTCCGAGTTAAACAGATCGCGTTGAGCGGTCAACGCATCGAGATAACTGGCCCGGCCTCCCTGGTAACGGAAATCGGCGAGCCTATAGGCTGACTGCAGGGCCGCCACTTGCTGTTCCAGCGCTGTCCGCTGCTCTCCGGTTTTCTGCACGGCAATCAATGCATCTTCCACTTCCTGAAATGCCGTCAACACCGTCTTCCTGTACTGAGCGATCGCGGCTTGAGTCACGGCCTCCTGGGCCCTCACCTGATAGCCCAATGCGGACGCGTTGAAGATCGGACCGGTCAACGAGGCAGACCCTTTGAATACGGCAAACGGCCCATTGGAATCTCCTGAGAAGCGGACTCCGGCCCCACCGACCGTGCCGGTCAGGGCGAGTTGCGGAAACCGGTTTGCTTGCGCCACGCCGATGGTGGCATTTGCCGCTGTCAGATCCTGCTCCACTTTCAAGATGTCCGGTCGCCGCTGGAGGAGCTCCGAAGGCAGTCCCGGCGGAACGGCAGGCGGGATCGGCTGCTCGGTCAGATGAAGCCCTCTTGCGACTTCTGCAGGCTTTCGACCCAGCAGAATGCTGAGCCGGTTCTCAGTCTGGACGACCTGACGCTCCAGATCGGCCAGTTGAGCGGCGGTCCCTGCCTGTTCCGCCTGGAATCGATCGAGATCAAGCTTCGGAATGGCCCCCTGCTTATAGCGAAGCTCGGACAACCGGACTGATTCATCCCAGGTCTTGAGGGTGCGCTTGGTGATATCCACTTCGTAATCCAATCCCCGGAGATCGAAATAGGATTGGGCCACCCCGCTGACCAGGCCGATGATCACCGCACGCTGATTTTCCTCTTTCGACAGCAGTTGCGCCCTGGCCACTTCGATCGACCGGCGTATGCGACCCCAGAGATCCACCTCCCACTTGAGGCCGATATCCGCGCTTAAGTATGAGAGGCTCGTTCCTCCGCCGCTTCCTCCTGATGGGACGGCGCCCCCACCCACCGGGGAGACACCGCCGGAGTTGGTGTTTCGAAATCCGAAGGCGGTCCCCGTGTAATCAAACGAGGGAACCAGATCGAACTTGGCGATCATGAGTTGCGCTTGAAACTCATCGATATTGGCGGTCGCAATCTGCAAATCCAGGTTTTCCTGCAAGGCCGAGCGAACAAGCTGCTGCAGTGACGGATCCTTCAAGAGCTCCCACCAGGGCAGATTCGCGATGGATTCAGCTGTCGATGTGGTCAGGCGCCAGGCGTCCGCTTTCGCAGTTTCCGGGCGGGTGTAATTGGGACCCATCATGCAGGCCTGTTGCATAAATGCCACACTTGTGAGCACTACCATTATATAAAGGCGCGCAGCCCATCCTCCCCTAACTCGCTTTTCGCGCCTTTCCCGCTTTTCTCGCCCGTCCCTCGCCCGCTCCATCTCAGTGCCCTCCTCCTTATATTCCGCTCTCATGTGCATGGGTCGGCGACATTGTCGGCTGGGGGACCGGCTGGGATGCATGCCCGTCTCCCGATCCCTTGGGCGTCCCTGGCCCTGGTGAGCCTGGCGTTGGTTTTGTACGAGGTTTACCCCGCTGCACCAGGCTCTCTACAACATAGTATGAAACAGGGATCAAGAAGATCGCGATGACGCTCGCGGCCAACATGCCGCCGAAGACGGCGAGACCAAGGAGGACTCGTCCATGCGCTCCGGCCCCGGTGGCGAGCACAAGGGGTACAACGCCGAGGATGAAGGCGAAGGCAGTCATAAGAATCGGCCGGAGTCGCACCTTGGCCCCGGCGAGGGCGGCCTCCGTGATGGACTTTCCTCCCTCGAACTCGACTTTCGCAAACTCCACGATGAGGATCGCGTTCTTGGCGGATAGTCCGATCAACATCACCAGGCCGATTTGCGTGAACACGTCGTTCTCGCTTGCCTGAGGAGCCACAAGCTTGAGAAGCCACAGGGCGCCTAAGGCGCCGAAGACGGCGATCGGCGTAACGAGAAGCACGCTGAATGGCAAAGCCCAGCTCTCGTACTGCGCCGCGAGAATCAGAAAGACGAAGAGTAGAGAGAACCCGAAAATCACGCTGGCCGGCACGCCTTCGGAAGCCACCTTTTCCTGGAACGACATGCCCATGTAGTCGAATCCCATACCGGACGGCATCGTCTCAGCAAAGACCTCCTCCAACGCTTTCATCGCCTGGCCGGAACTGTAGCCGGTGGCGGACCCGACAAACAGCTGCGCTGAGCGGTAACCGTTGTAGCGCATGGTGAACTCGGGTCCGTGGGAGGTCTCCATCGTCACCAGGGTTGAGAGCGGAACCATGTCTCCGGAGTTGTTGCGTACATAGAACTGTCCGACGTTTTCGGCCTCCGTGCGGAACTCGCCCTCTGACTGCACATACACCTGCCAGACGCGGCCGAACCGGTTGAAGTAGTTCACCATCACGCCGCCCATGAAGGACTGGAGAGTCTGATAGACATCCGCGAGATTCACTCCCTGTTTGAGAACCTTATCGCGATCGACTCTCGCGAACACTTGTGGAACGCTGGGGATAAAGGTGGTATCGATTCTCGAAATCTCGGGCCGCTTCCTGGCCGCCTCCATGAACTTCTGGGTATTGGTGACCAGGAAATCGATGTCTTTCGCGGAGCGGTCCTCCAGGACAAACGACACCCCTCCGGAGGTCCCGACCCCGGGGATCGCGGGCGGCGGAAACAGAAAGGCGTTGGCCTCGGGGAGGTCGGCGAGTCGCTTGTTAACGTTTTTGAAAATCGCAAGGAGCTGCTGATCTGGATGCTTGCGTTCTTCCCAGGGATCGAGCGTGACGAATAAGAACCCATTGTAGGTGGTGCTGACAAAGCTCAAAAGGCTGAAACCGGCGACGGTGGTTGCATACTTGACGCCAGGCGTGTCTTGGAGAATGGTTTCAATTTGTTTGCACAACTGGTCCGTTCGTTGGAGAGACGATGCTTCAGGGAGTTGGACATTGAGGAACACATAGCCCTGGTCTTCCATTGGGAGGAATCCGGTCGGTAATTGGGTTCCAAACCACCCGGACACAGCGACGACTCCAAGGAGAAACAGCATCGAAAGGCCGGCCTTGCGGATGAGGTGGCCACAGATATTCACATAGCCATCGGTCGTTCGCCCGAACCATTTATTGAACCAGCCGAAGAACCAGCCGAGTGGTCCCCTGGCCGGTTTCTTGGGTTTGAGCAACAGGGCTGCGAGGGCGGGGCTGAGAGTGAGGGCGTTGAAGGCCGAGATGACTACGGACAGGGCGATGGTCACGGCAAATTGCTGATAGAGCCTTCCAGTAATACCGGGAATGAAGGCTGTAGGCACGAACACAGCGGCCAGGATCAGGGCGATCGCCACCACCGGTCCGGACACTTGTTCCATGGCCTTAAGACTGGCCTCCTTCGGTGACAGGCCGTGTTCGATGTGATGCTCGACCGCCTCGACCACGACGATGGCGTCGTCCACGACCAACCCGATCGCCAGCACCAGGCCGAAGAGGGACAGGGTGTTGATCGAAAAACCGAGCATCGGAAAGAGCATGAACGTGCCGATTAGCGAGACCGGCACAGCCAGCAGTGGAATCAACGTGGCACGCCAGCCCTGTAGAAAGATATAGACGACGATGATGACGAGGACCAGGGCTTCGAAGAGGGTATGGACAATCTCCTTGATACCCTCCCGCACAGCCTGTGTCGTATCGAGCGAGGTCACATAGTCGAGGTCGGCGGGGAAGCGCGATTTCATCTCCTCCATCAACTTCGTCGCGGCATCCATAGTCTGGATTGCGTTGGATCCCGGAAGCTGATAGATGGCGATGACGGCTGCTGGTTTACCGTTCATCCGGCCGATCTGGTTGTACATCTGCGCGCCGAGTTCGGCCCTGGCGACATCTTTTAAGCGGACTATGGAGCCATCAGGGTTGGCCCGGATTACGATATTTTGAAATTCTTCCTCCGTCTCCAACCGGCCTTGCGCGCGAACGGTATAGGTAAACTCCTGGCCTGGCGGAACCGGCTCTGCGCCTACCTGACCGGCCGGGTTCACGGTGTTCTGGGCCTTGATGGCATTCATAATCTCCGTGGCGGTGATTCCCAGCTTGGCGAGCTGGTCCGGCCGCACCCAGAACCGCATCGCATATTGGCCCGCTCCGAAGATCGTCACCTGGCCGATGCCCGGAACACGGGTCATGGGATCGTTGATGTTCACATAACCATAGTTGGCCAGGAAGGTGGCATCATAGGTGCCGTTCGGCGAATACAGTGAGAACAAAGCCAGCGGGCTCGTGGTGGATTTCTTGATCGTCACCCCAAAGTTCCGTACATCCTGGGGCAACTGGGATTCAGCCTGAGAGTAGCGCATCTGTGTCAGGATCTGGTCGTCATTGGGCCTGGTGTTGATGTCGAAGTCCACGCGTAGCGTCATCTGGCCGTTGCTCGCGTTCATCGAGTACATGTAGATCATGTTGTCCACCCCGCTCATTATCTGCTCGATGGGGGTGGCAACGGACTTTTCAACCGTGACGGCATCAGCCCCGACGTAGGTGGCTGTCAGCTGGATTTCCGGGGGTGCGATGTCAGGAAACTGAGCGATGGGGAGCTGAACCATCGCGACGCCGCCGAGGATCACCATGAGGATCGAGATCACCATGGCGACGATCGGACGATTGATGAAGAATTTTGCCATACAAATAGCGAGAACGAATCAGCGAGGGTTGCAGCGAGACGTCGACTGCCAGGTCATTCGGCTTTCTCAGGTTTCTCCTCGGCCGGTGCCTGGAGCGGCTGAGGATTCACGGTCATACCGGCTTTGACTTTCTGCAATCCTTCGACGACTACTCGCTCGCCCTGGTTTAGTCCCTGATCGATGATCCAAAGGTTTCCCGTTCGCTCCCCGACTTTGACAGGGCGAATGTCCACTTTGTTCTCCGGCGTGACAACCGCCACCTGGTAACTGCCTTGCATTTCCATCACCGCCCGTTGAGGAACCAACAACGCCTGTTCTTTTGTCTTGGTGACTGCCCGCACACGCGCGAATTGTCCGGGCCTGAGGAAGTTGTTAGGGTTGGGGAAGAGCGCCGCTACGCGAATGGTGCCGGTCTTGACATCCACCTGACGGTCGACCAGATAGAATTGCCCCTTGTGGGGGTAGAGTTTTTCTCCTCCCAGAATCAACTCCAGTTCCACTCCACCGTACGCTTCCCCCCTTTCCCGTTCCTTATAGCGTTCCTGAATCTTCTCCGCGGCCCCGAGATACTCCTGCTCGCTGATCGGGAAATAGACCCTGATCGGGTCGACGGTCGACATCGATGTCAATTCGGAGTTGGACTCAATGAGGTCGCCGATCTGGGCCTTGGCAATACCGACCACCCCGTCGATCGGCGCAATGATCCTGGTCCAACCGAGATTGAGTTTTGCCTGTTCCACCGCCGCCTTGGCTGAAGCTGTCATACCCTTGGCTGCTTCATAGGCTTGAATGGAATCGTCCAACTCTTTCCGGCTGACGGCCCCTTGCTTGGCAAGCGGGGTATCGCGCGCGACATCCAGCTTGGTTTTCAGGAGCTGAGCCTTAGCCTTCGCCAGTTCTCCTTGTGCCTGATCCAGCGACGCCTGGAACTTGCTCGGATCAAGTTCGAACAAGAGCGCGCCCTTCTTAACGAACGATCCTTCTGTGTAGGGCCTCTTCAGGAGATATCCTGTGACCTGGGCCCGGATGACGGCATTGACTGAACCATCCGTCGTACCGACCCACTCGGAGTGAATGGGCACATCTTTTTGGATCACGTCGGCGACTTCAACCTGGGGCGAGGGAGCGGGCGGCGCGGAAGCAGTTTCGCCTTTGCAGTGGACGAGCGTCAACGCCAACAGAATCAACAACCAGAACGACGCTGCCGCTTTAGGCAAATACACGCCGCTCTGTTGATGGACCATTGACGTCTCCTTGCTATCCTTCTCTAAACTCACGTACTGATTCAGCAACTCCGATGCCAATGAGACAAAAAGAGCACAGTTTCAGTAGGTATGGATTAACAGGCGGTTTAGCAATGGATATGCCTGTCGCACCCTGTCCTGCCTGCGTTAGCAGGGAATTATGCGACAATTAGTATCAGGGCACGGTGGCGAAATGCAACTACGGAAGAATCACGAAGGCGATGTGTGACTCAAGCAAGATGGGCGAGACGGCGATTGCTTGGATGGCACAAATCAGGTGGGAAACTGTCGTAAACACCTATTTGACATAGACCACTCCGGGCAAATTCTTCAAGTCCGCGTCGCCTGTAATCACCTCAGCTTCCTGATCTTTCGCCGTAGCATACACGATCGCATCGGCCATGGCTAAGCTGTGCCGCAAACTCAAATCAGCCGCAAGAAGGGCGATCGATTCCGTCAATTGAATGACCTGGGTTGCACTGAGCCGTCCTGCGAACAATAACGCGGTCTCCTCCCCTCGCTCCCGCTTGACCTTCTTATACACCTCGTACAAGACGATAGTCGGCGTGATGAGCTGATACCGCGAGGTGAGATAGGCTGCATACCGTTCCGCAAGCGGCCCGCCCGTAAAGAATTCGATCCACCCGCTAGAATCCAGCAAGACCTTCACAATCTGTCCTTCTTTTCCCTGACATCCGTCTTGGACATGCCCTTGAGCACTCCCTTAAGCGATTTAAGGGGCACTTCCGGCACCAGGGTGATGACTCCGCCTTTCTCCACGACCTGTAAGCGCTGGCTTGGGACAAGATGGAGTTTTTCCCGCACTTCTTTAGGGATCACAATTTGAAATTTGGGTGAAATCGTCGTCGTGGCCATTATGAACCTCCTTACCAATTTATGATCGATCATAGTTTCGTCATACGATCTGAGTCAAGACAATGTTGGTCCGCCGCATGGCTCTTTTCCATCCGCTCCCTAACTCTCCCCCACTTCCTTGACCTCCTAAACCGGCGAATGATAGCCTCGCCTTCGTTTTGGTCCATCTGGTCTGTCTAGTCTATCTGGTCTATCTAGTCTATTCGGTCTGTCTCGTTTATCTTGTTTATTTGGTTTGGACCAGACCAACCAGATAGACCAAACAGACCAGACAGACCAGAAAAACAGGGGAGACTCCATGAAACATGTTCTCTTGACCATTCTGTGCATCTGCGCCTCGCTCGCCCTACCCGCGTTTGCACAAGACACACCATCGCAGACGAAGCAGGGGCTGACACAGCCCCTAGCTTTTAAACCGTGGACCGGGGACCTCGATGGGATGATTAAACGGCGTGTCATTCGCGTCCTGGTTGCGCCGTCCCGCACGTCGTACTGGCTCAATGGCGCCCGGCAAACCGGTGTCGAATATGAACTCCTCAAGGCCTTCGAGAAAGAAATCAACGAAAAATATCAGACACAGGGAAAGCATATCCGTATTTTTGTGACCATTATCCCGACGAGGCCAGACCAGATCATATCGGGGCTATTGGAAGGCCGTGGCGACATCGGAGCAGGTATCGTGACGGTCACGCCGGAACGTCTCGAACTGGTCGATTTCGGCGAGCCGTTCTTTCGCGGCGTCAAACAAATCGTGGTGACGGGACCGGCGTCGCCCGAACTGGCATCTCTCGACGATCTTGCTGGCAAGGAAGTGTTCGTCCGCAAATCGTCGAGCTACTGGACTCATCTCGAAGATCTCAACGAGCGCTTCGCGAAAGAGCAGAAGCCGCCGGTCATCCTCAAATCCGCGCCGGAGGATCTGCAGGATGACGATCTGCTGGAAATGGTCCATGCGGGACTCGTCGGCACCGTCGTCGTCAACCGGTATCAGGCATTGCTGTGGGCACAGGTTTTCAAGAAGCTCAAACCCCGGGAAGACCTGGTGGTGCACAAGGGAGGCGACATCGCCTGGATGATCCGCAAAGACAGTCCGAAGCTGAAAGCTGAGATCGCCACATTCGCGAAGAACTATGGCCAGAAAACCGACTTCGGAAAGGCGCTGGTCAAGAAGTACACCGGCAGCCCACGGGTCGTAAAATCCGCGACGTCGTCCGACGAGATCAAGAAGTACCAGGCGACAGTCGAGTTCTTTCGAAAATACGGAGCCCAGTACGGCATGGACTATCTGCTCATGATGGCACAGGGCTATCAGGAATCCCTGCTCGATCAGAACGCCAAGAGCGACGTCGGCGCGATCGGCGTGATGCAACTGATGCCCGCCACCGGCAAGGAGATGAACACCGGCGACGTTTCGCAGCTGGAACCCAACATCCACGCCGGCGTCAAATACATCAGCATGATGCGGGACGAGTTCTTCGGAAACGAGCCGATGGACGCTCGCAACAAGACCCTCTTTTCATTTGCCGCGTACAACGCCGGGCCCGGCCGCGTCCAGAAACTCCGGAAAGAAGCCGAAAAGCAAGGGCTCGATCCGAACGTCTGGTTCAACAACGTCGAGGTCATCGCCGCGAAACGGATCGGAGAGGAGACCGTGACCTACGTGTCCAACATCTACAAGTACTACGTGGCCTATACGCTGGTCGAGCAACAGCGAGCCGCGGGAGAGAAGGCACGAAGCGAACTGCAGATGGACGTTCCTAAGTAATAGGACCCCCTCGCAGGATGCTGAAAAAGACCGCCAGCAGAGGGGAGGATGGCCCGGTGAGTCCCCTGTGCTCGCGGAACGCGCACGATATGAATGTGCTCGTTCGACGCGCGCAGTGGGGGACTCATCCGGGTCATCCTTTCGATACCGTACACAAGCGAGCCTGGAAGACCTATCTTTGTTCGCTCGCTACGGCCTTGCCTGTGGAGCGGCGCGTCTCGGCGCGCCGGGG
>JACAFD010000226.1 GCA_013388555.1 Nitrospirota bacterium
CCTTGGTACTCAGCGCGGCACTTTCCGCGATGGGCGAATTCATATTCGGGTTGCTGCCCGCGCATGAGAGCATCTGGCAGGGGATCAATTTCGTGGTCTCATTGGGCGTCATCACGGTGCTGTTTGCCATGATCTTGAGAGTGCTGCCTGACGTGAAGATCGCATGGCGGGATGTTTGGATTGGCGCAATTATCACCGCCCTGCTTTTCAATCTTGGAAAGCTTTTGGTCGGTTTGTATTTGGGCCGGAGCAGCGTCACCTCTGCATTCGGTGCAGCCGGCTCCTTGGTTATAGTGCTTTTGTGGGTTTATTATTCTGCGCAAATTCTGCTCTTCGGTGCGAAGTTCACCCAGATTTACTCAAATAAGTATGGTTCGCATTTCGAACCCGTGCAAGGCGCCGATGCGGTAGCCGTGAAGGAGGTTATGTCCGAGTAGCTCCGCTCCGTTGTATGACGATATGATAATAACAGGAAAAAAGACCATGACGGACACTCCAGGAAAAAGCGCGAGCCCACCTGCGGTTTATTTATTTGTGATGCTGGGAGCGGCCTTGTTCGCCTTCATCCAAACGTTCTCGCTGCTGTCTCCCATTCTACTGTCGTTTCTGCTGGTCCTGCTGATTTCACTCTCACTCAATCCGTTGATCTCCCGGATGCGCGCTTTTACAGGTGGAAGGAAGGGCGCGACGGGGCTGATCGTGGCGGCATCGGTGGCGTTTATTGCCTTGACGAGCTGGGCTTTTTTCGGGCCCATGAATGACGCGGTCACAAAGCTCTCGGAACAATTGCCTGCTTACTGGGAACGTCTCCAAAAGCCTCTGATAAAAATGGAACAAAAGGCAGTGCTTTCCGAGGAAAAACTCCAGGCGGAAGTCACCACTGAAATTGCGCAGACCGCGACGGAGGAGGGCAATCCCGAAGCCGCGCGTCCAGCCTCTAAACCGGCTCCGCCAGAAACTACGAAAGAGCCGGAATCCATTCGCTCCAGGTTGAGCCAGATGATTCAGGGTGTGATCGGCAGTTTCACAGCGATGGCGTTCAATGCGGCTCAGATCCTGATCGTGTTGGTGACGGTTTTCTTCGGCGTAATCTTTACGCTGATGAATCCGCGCCCGGTTTTCGGCGCGATTTTTTTGATTGTACCCGAGCGCCACCATGCGAAGACCTTGACTATCCTGCAACGGGTTGGAAGCTTTGTTCCCACCTGGGCATTCGCGACACTGCTGGCGATGCTGACGGTCGGCTTGTTGGTGTTTCTGCTCATGTGGCCCATCTTTGGATTTGTGGACGCCTTGGTGCTTGGGATGATCGCGGGAGTCTTCGAAGCGATTCCCTACATTGGGCCCATGCTGAGCGCGGTGCCGGCCCTCTTGTTTGCTTTAGCAGAAGGAGGCATGACTCCAGTCTGGGTTTTGCTTGCGTATTTCGCCGTTCAGGTCTTGGAAAACAATGTGATCGCTCCCCTCATCATGGCGCACAGCATGAAGCTCCATTCGGTAGCGGTGATTTTTTCCATGCTTTTATGTGTCGCCGCCTTCGGTGTGCTGGGTGTTTTGTTTGCTGCACCCCTGGTTGGCATTGTGGAAATCCTGCACGACGAACTTTTTAGAAAGCGCTTTCTTCCCACGGTAACGGACGCAGACCTGGATCGACTGGCACGAAACGCCCTGCGCGAAAAGCAGTCCGTTAGCAAGTGACCCGGGTAAGCGACGATCAAGCACCATGAATCTTAATTCGCGTCATTCCTTTTGGTCGCTCAACACCTGCCTCTCGGGAAACCGGTGATAGGAATTTGTTTCTGAGGGTCGCGTTACGATCGGGCGCCGGCCGCGCCACCATCTCGGCATAAGACTATCCCATCGCTTCTGGACCGCCTCAGGTCTTACCCCTGGATGATCTAAGGGTCGGCTTTTCTCAAAGGCCCTCAGTCCATTGAGGTTCCACCAAATACTGAGGCCCAACGAATCGTCTCACCCCCTTTACGCAGCTCTCGCATTCATCTAATCCGACGTTATCAATGTAAAATCCCGACCTCTTGCTTTACTCCGGTTGTTGGCAGGTTAGTTGCAGACACTATTTGCGTGACCCTGGTCATCATACGAATGCAGCGCTTCCCTTGCGGGAGATGACCATCATCCCCTCGCTGAGCGCGGCTCACGCCTAAGCGTAATATTTTGGCCCCGTTTTACATTCAATTTCACGGAACGGATAAGAGACTAAAAGGATGAGGATGCGACGAATTTTCCCACATCACGAGGACGAGTCGTTCGGCACAGTCCCAGCCAAGCTAACCGGGAAATCCTGGCAAGCATGCGGAAGAGCATTGAGCGGCATATGGAAGATGATCCGGACCAAATCGAGCAGAGGTTACGCGAACTCGAATCGGAATGGGACATCGAGCGGTTGCTGGAAACCAATGCTGCGGCATTGAGCCTGGCGGGCTTAGCGTTGGGAGCTACGGTGAACCGAAAGTTTTATATTTTACCTGCAATTATCTGCGGATTTCTTCTACAGCATGGTCTCCAAGGATGGTGCCCTCCGGTGGAAATCTTACGGCGGTTGGGTGTCCGTACAACGGAAGAAATCGATGGCGAACGTTATGCGCTGAAACTTATCCGCGGGGACTTTAAAGACGTGCAGCAATCGTTGGAATCCGGTGGGGCGCAAGCCGAGGCTATTCTGAGAGCAATGGGGCCTCATGCAGGCGTTCAGGGCCGCAAGGCCATGAAAGGCAAGAACGGTAAGACCTTAAACTGAAGTCTTGGTGGCTTCGTAATTGCTGGCAATCATGCCCTTTAACTTTTTTCGAGGTGAACTATGGGAATCAACAATTGGACAGTTGAAAAAACTGGTGAAACCGCTGCAGGGTCCCAAGGTTCCGGCAAGTCAACCGGCTTTGAGAATGTCAAAAATATTATTGCTGATAAGTTGCATAATGCTGCTGAGGCTCTAAGCGAAAAAGTGGCAATACATGCCGCGCAATGCGGCATGGCAC
>JACAFD010000227.1 GCA_013388555.1 Nitrospirota bacterium
ACCCCGCTCAGGTCGCGGACTTTAGCTTGTTTATTCAGTGAAATCAAGGCTACAATCCCCGCTCACATGCTCACATCATCTTTCGTGCTACTCAAAGGTATCGGCCAAAGTTCTGAACGCCGGCTCTGGCAGGAATGCATTCTTGATTGGGCCTCATTCCTCCGATCTCCGACCCTGCCCGGCATCTCCTCCACCAGAAAAGCGTGGTATGACCGTGAACTCGTCACAGCCCAATCTCGTCTCGAAGAAGGCGACGCACACTTCTTCGGCAGCTGTCTGAAAAGCCGTGAGCACTGGCGCCTCTTCGAAACGTTTCGCCATCGCACACTGTATCTGGACATCGAAACGACAGGGATGTCTGCTCGCGATGGGTATGTGACTGTGGTCGGATTGTATCGCAACGGTCACATGACGAGCCTGGTCCACGGGGAAACGTTAACGGAAGACCGATTACATACGGAACTGGAACACACGGACCTCTTGATTACGTTTTTCGGCAGAGGGTTCGACATTCCCTATCTGCAGGCAAAGTTCCCCCGACTGAATTTACACAAACCCCACTTCGATCTGTGCTTCGCAGCACGCAGGCTAGGCATGCAGGGCGGGCTCAAACACATTGAGCACGAAGTCCAGATTGGGCGCGAGACCGATGTGGCGGGACTTGATGGGTGGGAAGCTGTTCGCTTGTGGCATCAGTGGCGCGCGGGAGACGAGGCCGCACGCGATCTGTTGCTGAGATACAACGCAGCCGATACACAAAATTTAGAACCCCTGGCAGTATTACTCTATGAGCAGATGGTCGTGCGATTCGGCCCGTCTTCCGTAGGAATTCTTCCGACTCGTCACCGAGAACCATTCGGGGTCACTCCGTGACACAACCCCTACAATGGACTGGTGTCGGTCGAACAGAGAGGGGTTATATTCGCGCATCGAACCAGGATGCGCTGGCCCTCTTAAATGACTGTGGCGTCTGGATTGTCGCAGACGGGATGGGGGGGCATCCGGCGGGAGGTCTTGCTGCTCAAACCGCCGTAGCCGTGGCTTCACTACGGGCGCAACAGAGAGCAGCCTGGCTGCTCGATCACCCGAACGCGACCGCCGAATTCGTGGCAGACCTCGTGACGAGCGCCAACCAGCGAATCCACGAACTGATTCTGGAAAAACCGTCCCTAGAAGGAATGGGCACGACCTTCGTCGCCTTGGCGATATCTCCGGCACCACAGCAGGTCGCCCATATCGCCCACTTGGGTGATAGTCGTGCCTACCTCTACCGAGCGGGAAAGCTCATGCAATTGACCCGCGATCATACTCTGGTCCAGAAATTTGTGCAGCGAGGCTTGATCGATGCAGCCACGGCGCTCACACATCCTGAGCGCCATATCTTGACGAAAGGCCTAGGGATGGGCGTTGCCATGAAACCGGAGCTGACTTCGACACCGGTCACTCCGGAGGACCTAATCATGCTCTGCAGTGACGGGCTCACGAAAATGCTGGATGACGCATCTATTGCATCGGTACTTTCCGTTGCAGCGGGCGATCCTCATCAGGCCTGCCACGACCTGACCGAGCAGGCTCTCAGCAGAGGGGGAGAAGATAATGTGACCGTGATCGTCGTGGCATGTCATCATAATAGTTAAGGTAGCCCTCAAGCTTCTTTATTGACAAGAATATATGACCCGTGTAATTTTACGCATGAGTCGCCTCAGAATCAGATTCTCCGCTCCTTGCGCACCACCCAAGAGAAGAGCTGTTCGTGGTTGGAATTATGAACCTCGTTGTAACGAGCGCAGTCGTCGTGCTTCTGAGCCTGGCTCCAACGTTTGAGAGCCGCGCAAGTGACTCAACCGATCCGGAAGCGACGATCCGTACGCTTGTTCGCGCAAATGCCGAAAAGGATCTCGCCACTCTTTCTCGCCTCATGGCCCATGATGCCGACATCACCAGCTACACGATCGCTGGACGCAAGTACGTGGGATGGCCGGATTTGGAACGTGAGATGCGGGAGGAATTTGCTTCCGTCCAGAAATTGGAAATGCCGATCCACGAACTGAAGGTCTGGACCAAGGGTGACTTCGCTTGGTTTACGATGGAGCTCGATTACATCCGTTTTGTCGGGGAAGCGGCCGATATAAAGAGAACTGTTCTTCCGCTCAGAGAAACCGGCGTGCTAGAACGTCGCCAGGGGCAATGGATGCTGTTATCTTGGCATGAGTCATTCAGAACGGTCCAGTTTGGTTACTCTCAGGCACAACAACCAGCGCCCGCAGCATCGCAACATCTGGTCAGCAATGCGGCCTCCCCCGTTCCCGATCTTAGCGGAGGGTGGGATATTCTTGAAGTGGAAGATAACAAACGCTATACAGCCACTTTAGACAAAAACGGAAACGGTACCTATACCCAACATGGTGGACGATTTATCACCACAAAGTATGCCGACCGTCTCTGGCAGGGCACCTGGCAGCAGCCGGGCAATGATCGCGAAGGGGGCTTTGAGCTCTTGCTTTCAGAGGATGGCACTCAGGCCAAAGGCGTGTGGTGGTATTCGCGATTCGGTGCTCAAAAGAATATTCCTCCCCGCGAGCACGGAGGGACCTACATCTGGAAACGGATGACCCCGCCACCAACTGCGCAATGACAGCATACCCTACAGACGCATACGAAGATCGCAACATATATTCGCGGCACCACTTGTTATTTTCAGGAGGTTGTATGCGTTCGGCCATCATCACAATCCTCGCGGGCCTCTGCCTGGTTCCCCCTGTCCTCGCCGACAGCGGGCATGACCTCCATGCCGTGCCCACGCTCGCCAATCAAACGACCACGACCGTTGAGATTCGGGAGAATACCGTCACCCTCACATTCGGCCCGATCGATCTACCAGCCGGTCACGACGGAGACCTCGCAGCATCGATGCCCAAGCATGCCTTTCAACTGCCGAGGGACATGTATATGGTGGGGTATAAGACTGCCGTTTTCACCAAAGACGGGAAACCACTGCCCAAGAATTATCTCCATCACATCCTGATGCTCAACAACAGCAAACCGAGCGTCTCCTGCGAAGGCGAACCCCTGTTCTTTGCCGGTGCCGGGCTGGAGATGACCGAGACCCGTTTTCCAGCAGGTTATGGAGTCAAGCTCGCCAAAGGGGATCACCTTACGTCGATTGTTGCCTTTTACCACAAGGCGCCGGTCACCAAGGATGTGATGGCCACCTTCAC
>JACAFD010000309.1 GCA_013388555.1 Nitrospirota bacterium
CGATTCAATGGGGGATCGAAGGGCGTGTAGATTCGGTGGACCAGCATTTATTTCCGGCCATGGCCAAGGCTCATTGCCGGACAGTCATGTTCGGGATTGAAAGCGGAAGTCAGAAGATTCTCGACCGCCTCAAGAAAGAACAGACGTTGGAAGAAGTGGCCACCGCCGTCACGAATGCCAAGGAGGCCGGCATCGAGATCGTGCATGGCTTTTTCACCGTGGGCAACCCCGATGAAACGGTCGAAGATATGAATGCCACGTTCGACCTGGCCGCCAAGCTGCCGCTCGACACATTCGGCTTTAATCGACTCTGTGTATATCGGGGGACTCCGCTCTGGCAGGAATATGTGAAGCGCGGGCTAGTCAGCGAATCCACCGATTGGTACAAATACTTCAAATGCTCCACGATCGATCCGACCTGCTTGCCCGGAGAAATGATCAATGAGGTCCGCCTTCAAGGGTTCAGGCGGCTGTTCATCTACAAACTCCTGCACTATCCCATCCAGACGTTTCGATTGCTGAGGCGGTTTCTCCGCTTCATGCCGGCGCGGGATGTGGCTTACCTCATCATCAAGCCGTTCCTGGGCCAAAATAAGGGCGCCACGAAGGCCGAAGTGCTGTCTCGCGCCGTCGAGCATGCCGATATGAAAGATGCGGCCGCACAGCTCACCCAACTCGCGGACGAGGTGCTTCAAGATGTGACGGAAGTCTCTCGCCTGGAACGCTTGCGGATTCAGCAGGAGGCTGAAGGGTTGCGCGAACTGCCGATGGTCCACAGCCGCTAACGAAGTTTCTTGGCAGGCTGCTCAAAAAGGCTGCCCAGCAAGGCCGCAGGCGGAGCAAGAACCGGAGGCGTACCCTCAGGGGTACGTTGAGGATTCTTGCGAGCTGAGAACGCCGCTGGCGGACTTTTTCAGCAGCCCGCTCAGCTGATCAGGAAGTAGGCCCCAACACCGAAAGCTGCGAGCAGCGCGATGCTCAGCATCACCTTCTCATGCCCGCACATCCCGACCTGCGCTTTGCAGACTGCCAGGGAACACATGACCGACATCTCTTGCCCTCCTTTCTTGGAACCAGATGGAAACGATACGCCTTCCGTCAGGGTGAGTCAACGACCGGCAATGGCCCGCTCAAAACTATATCTGACCGATGGTGAGCAGGAAAAATTCGCGCAAAGGAGCGGTAGAGTGAGAGGCTGGACCAGATGTATGAAGCGAGGGCCGAGCTCCTGCAGACAAAGGATATTACAGGATCACAATCTTTTGAATCTCGATTGACAGGATGTAGGTACCAGCCTAGACTTTGCCTCGCTGGTAAGCCATTGATTACCCTGGAGACGATCATGGACAAGCTGCTGCGTTTCTCCTCACCTCATCTGCGTTTCGCAGGGACATTTTTCGGCATTTTTTCAATCATGGCGCTTCAGAGCATGGCGCTTGCTCAAAGTGGCCTTGGTGGCCTTGCTATTGGGGAAAAGACCATCGCCGGCCCAGGAAATGTAAAGGTCAGCGCTGGCTCAACGGTTGTCATCTTCAAGCGAAAAGTGGTGGACATACCACTTTGTGTAACCATTCAAAACCAAGGGCCCACCGAGCTAATAATTGTTGTTGATGGCGAAAACTCTCACAAGGTGGGAGCAGGAAATACGGGATCGTATTGCGGGGACAATGATGTGAAGGAGATCGCATTAACTGCACCCTCCTCCAGAGAACCCTCCATTGTGTTATGGCGAATCGATGACGCTCGATAGCACTCCATAGAACCTTCGATCGGCTCGCATGCTGGTCTGTCTAACTTGAAGCAGGAAAGGAGGGCTGAGAAAGGGGTACCGTCCTGTGACAAGGAGAGGCTCGATGCTACTGCGGTGATAATGTCAAAGGGACTTTAGGTGGTGATTGCCTGCTTCGTTTCATCCAGATGTTTCTGGAGATAGATCATAAAGGGTGTGCCGCCCGTTCCGACAGCGGTAGGGTTGCTCTCGTGGGCCTGATGCTGGCGGTAAATGTAGCTGTCGGCATAGCCGATGTGGATCTGGCGGAATTGGGCGAGGAGATCGATGCAGGAACAATAGGCAGTCCAAAGATCAGGGCTGCGGAACTTCCGATCGCGAACATAACCGGAGAGCATAGGGCGATGCCGGTCATCGGTGGCCGTTTCCAGGGCCTGCAGGAAAGCTCGGTGGCGCGGAGGCATGTAGTCGCGCATTTCGTTTAGGTAGACAGTCAAGGGATCAGGGGCATGGGCAATCCCGAGGCCGGCGTCGAGACAGGGGACAATAGAGCTTTGCGCGCCGGTTTCACCTCGGAATTGTTGCGGATTTTCGGCGTAGGATTCAACGCCTTTGTACATGAGCCCGTTCGGTAACGTGGGGCTGCCCTTCCAGCCGTGGATGTAGGGCCTCACGCGGTTGTAATACACATAGGGATCGCAGCGTTCTTTCATCCTGAGCAACGTGTCGCGCATCGCCGTTTGAGCCAAGGCCAGGGATGTGAGCCCGCTCAGGACCTCGTGCTCCTTGTCCCCAGCCGCACCATTCATCGCTCGTAAGAGTCCGGCCAGCCCCGGCCCGGCTTCCCGCTCAATCTGGATGTGAACCACGACGAACCACTCTTCATCCAAACCGCCGAGAAAATTTTGTAGCAGTACAATGTTGTCGAGTCGAATCGGTTGTGTCCGGTCGAGTCTCCGCCAGTTGTCGAGCGCATAGGAAGCATAGGACAGGACAGGCGGGCGGCCAAGGTGCTGCGCCACTTCGTGCCAGGGTTTTGCCAACTGTGCTGGCAATGTCGCAACCGGCTGGTCTGGCACTTCCCATACATAGGCATGCCCGGCGAACGAAAGGATCCTCATCGCGGCTCGATAGTCTTCCGCGCGCCAGGTTGAAGGGATGGAAGGGAGCAGTTCGCGTTGCTCGCCGATGTACCGCCTGACCGTCCGGGAACTCAATAATTTCGGCAACTCATGCCCAAGATAGTTGAGCGCTGCGCAGTCCGGCAGGTTTTCAGGGGGGTCTTGAGGGAGAAATCCCCGTTCTGGAGACATCTCGTAATCGGAAAGCGAAAGAGGAAGGAAAGGGGTCGATTTCATAGAATCCTCCGGTACTCACACCTCAGCAACCGCTCACACTGTACCATACCGGAAACGAATTCTGATCGACTCCTGGGTCAGAGAAACAACATACTACTGTTTGCTTTCCTGCCCGGTGGACTGACAATATTTGCCGGAGGCTCTTGGAATGGAGGGGCATGTGATGTGGAAGCAGGTAACGAATTACTCAGGGATATTTTCGTGGCAACAACTCCTCGGCTCGGTTGTTGTGCTATGCCTCATGGCCGCTGTGGGATGCACTGCCGGTCATTCCCGGCACAATCACCTTGCCTGGGAGCAGTCGCGTCTCATTGATCTCACCCATTCCTTCGAGGAAGACACGATTGTCTGGCCGACTGAACAGGACTTCCGGCTCGTCCTTCAGCAGGCGGGGGAAACAACGGGAGGCTACTACTACGCTTCGAATCGTCTAGAAATGGCCGAACATGGGGGCACCCATATCGATGCGCCTATTCACTTCTCTAAGGGTGGGCAGACATTGGACCAGGTGCCGGTCGAACAATTAATTGGAGTTGCTGTCCGGATCGACGTGGCTGCCCAGTGCGCCCGCGACCGGGATTACCTCGTCACGACTCAAGATTTCGAAAGCTGGGAGGCAGCACATGGGCTGATACCGACTCGCGCGATCGTGCTGGTCGATACGGGCTTTGCCCGATACTGGCCGTCCCGGCAACAGTATCTAGGAACAGACATGAGAGGGTCCGAAGGCGTCAGGGCGCTCCATTTCCCAGGCTTGCATCCCGATGCGGCAGCCTGGCTTGTGCGTGAGCGGCAGGTCAAAGCAGTCGGAATCGATACAGCCTCGATTGACTATGGACGATCCACAAAATTTCAAACCCACGTCGCGCTCCTCTCCCAGAACGTCCCAGTGTTCGAGAATCTGAGCAATCTACGAAATCTTCCTGATCAGGGATTCGACGTGATTGCTCTGCCGATGAAAATTGCCCGCGGAACCGGCGGCCCGCTACGAATCATTGCGGTAATACCCTCCTCACACTAGCAGGGTGCGGACGAATATCTAGGCCGTCGACGAGTTCAGTTCCTACGGGCTAGAGAGAGAGTTAGGGGGTCGTCTTACTGACTTCGCTGGAGGAGCAGCCTTCTGCCACAGAACTATAGGCAGTAACCGCAAAATAATAGGTTGTCCCGCCCCTGAGGTTCGAAAACGAGTAAGTAGTTCTCAGACCGGCATCAATTGCCTGCTCATAGGATTTTGGCGCAGCTCCATAGTACACCTTGTACCCCTTCACTG
The DNA here is from genome assembly GCA_013388555.1 of Nitrospirota bacterium. Classification (GTDB taxonomy): domain Bacteria; phylum Nitrospirota; class Nitrospiria; order Nitrospirales; family Nitrospiraceae; genus Palsa-1315. The sequence goes on from JACAFD010000309.1 coordinate 4,361, forward strand.
AAGGATCTGTGGCGGAGTCCCAGGTTAGCCTGACCTGGATCTCATTTGATGGTGTAACTACCTCGGATGACGTGAGTGGTCCTGTGCTTCCGTGCCCCCCTGCGACCAGCACCGTGCCATCCGACAGCAGTGTGGCGGTATGGTGGCTGGCCCGGACGACAGTCAGGTCGCCGGTAGCGGCCCACTCCCCTGTCGTCGGATTATAGAGTTCGGCAGAGGTGACTAGCCCCGTGCTTCCGTGTCCCCCTGCGACCAGCACGGCTCCATTCGGCAGTGGTGTCGGCAGTAGCGTGGCGGTATGGCTGGTCCGGGCGACCGTCAGGGCACCGGTGGCGGCCCACTCCCCTGTCGTCGGATTATAGAGTTCGGCAGAGGTGAGTAGCCCGGTGCTCCCGTGTCCCCCTGCGACTAGCACGGTTCCATTCGGCAGTGGTGTCGGCAGCAGGGTGGCGGTATGGCTGGTCCGGGCGACCGTCAGGGCACCGGTGGCGGCCCACAGCCCTGTCGTCGTATTATAGAGTTCGGCGGAGGTGAGTAGCCCGGTGTTCCCGGAGCCTCCCGTAACCAGCACCGTGCCGTTCGGCAGCAGGGTGGCGGTATGGCTGGTCCGGGCGACCGTCAGATCGCCGGTGGCGGTCCATTGTCCCGTCGTCGGATTATAGAGTTCGGCGGAGGTGAGTAGTCCGGCGCCCCCGGAGCCTCCTGCGACCAGCACCGTGCCGTCTGGCAGCAGGGTGGCAGTATGGCTGGTCCGCGCAGAGTTGAGGTTGTTCGTCGAAGGCGAGCCACTAGCGATCGAGGGACTGCACGTTGAGGCCAGCGCCGGATCATGAGAAGAGCTAGAGGAGCTTCCTCCTGAACAGGCCGAGAGATGTGTCAGCAGTCCAATTAGCAAGGCTAGCTGTGCGGTCGCCTGCTTCCATTGGTGGGGACGTTGATGCCCCTGCTTTTGAACAGTTTCTTTCAGCATCAGAAGGCTCTTAGATGAGGCGTGTGGGCAGGGGTCCAGCCGAGTGGCAGGCGTACCACACAATTTCCCCACTGAACAACGCAAGAGGGGACCGGATAAAGTGGCCAGTAGTAACACTTACCAACATGCTGTATTAAGCGACAGAACTGATGGTAGGGCAATTCCCCGGAGGAGGAGGAACCCTCCCCACATGAGGGGCGTGACGGTTGCCAGGCGGGAGCTTCAGATGCTGTATAGACTGCCTAAACCTTGGAGGTCGGAGCAGGAGGCATTGGCGGAATTTCTGAATCCTGTATGAATGAAGTGGGTCCAGCCTCTTCCCGTGATGAGCGAGAGCAGGGAGTAAGATTGTGAGCGGGGCATTCGTCTAAACGTGCACTCGGGATTACATCGCTTGCCAATCAGCAAAGGGTGACTTGTTACCACGGTTTTCGATGAATGATTTAAATCGTTCGAGGTCTCCCTGGGCGCGTGAAGACACTATTCCCGATGCATCTCCTCCATGTTCCACGAAGCCCTGAAGGTCATACTCGACTTGCAGTGTGACCCTAGACCAGTCCTTCGAAATTTCGTGAAATGTCGCGACCCATCCTTTGATGGCGCCGCTTCGATAGGTCATCGCCAGACGCTGGTGTTCCACCCGTTCCGTGATCACCGCATCCCACTCCGGGGCCTGGCCCGGGACCTTTGCTTTCCAGTGATAACATGAGCCATCCACTGCCCGGTCGACGTCTTTCACCCCTTCCATGAACCGGGGATATTCATCAAAGCTTGTCCATTGATTGTAAGCGGCAGACCGCGGCACGTTGACTTCAATGGATTTTTCAATGGTCGCCATGGGGCCCCTCCTATACGTAATTCTGGTGACTTGGTGTGTATAGATCGATGATGAAACGCCGTAGTTTGGAATGGCAATGTCAGCCGGCTCATGGTCTATCTCCTCGGCACGGTGGAGAGATTATCACAATCTATCCCTGTGATTCACGATCCGGCTGAGGCACCATTTCTTCGAACCATTGAGGATCACAGCAAGCAGGGTTACGATGGATTGACTTACGGTGAAACGGAAAGGCACGGTTGCATGGGAGTGAGGCAGAAGGGTCAGGCGTGGTTGTCTGTTCTCTGGGTGCTGATGGCCGTCACGTTGGTCGCTTGCGTCGCAGGGCCGACGCAGACACCATCATCGGAAATCACAGGCAACGACGGGGCACCGATGATGCTGGTGCGACAGGGGGAGTTTACCATGGGGAGCAATAGAAGCTTTGCTCATGAACAGCCCTCGCATCGGGTCACCCTTGACGCCTTTTACATGGACAAGTACGAAGTGACGGTGGGGCAGTATACGAAGTTTTTAGAGGCCATGAGCTTGGCTGCGCCGCCGGACTGGAACGTGATGAATCAGCCGTCCCATCAGAATCGACCAGTCGTCAACATCAATTGGTGGGATGCGAGCCTCTATTGCCGGTGGGCCGGGAAGCGGCTGCCGACGGAAGCGGAATGGGAGAAGGCGGCACGGGGAACTGATGGGCGAATATATCCCTGGGGCAATGATCCGCTCGATCGGCTCCGCGCGAACTACGGGAAAGAGACCTGGGACAATCATGCGGCGTTAGTGCCGGTGGGGTCGTTGGAGTTTGGCCAGAGTCCCTATGGGATCTACGATCTGGCGGGGAATGCCTGGGAATGGGTGAGTGACTGGTATGACAAAGACTATTACGAGAAGAGTCCGTCGCAGAACCCGAGTGGCCCGGAACAGGGTGCGACTAAAGTGCTGCGGGGCGGCTCGTGGTACGCCAATCTGGGATACCTGAAATCCACCTACCGCTTCAGCCTCGCTCCGTCTAGCCGGGATAGCGACTTCGGGTTCCGGTGCGCGAAGACTCCATAGCCATGAGGCCGTAAGTCACTAGTCGGACCAGACCCCATTCCTTCAGGACTCCCCGCCCGCCCTCACCACCTCGGTAACAGGAAATGCAGAATGTTACCGTTTCTTGGTCTGAATCCCTTGCCGAAGGGGACACAATTCTGTACACTCTCAACACACAAGGAGAGCGCCATGACCAAGACCCTTTCGCTGAAAGAAGCACGAAACCAATTCTCAGACATTGTTGATCGTGCGGGGCGGCTCTCGGAACGGGTCGTCGTGACAAAGAACGGACGACCGAAAGCAGTGGTGATGGGAGCCGATGAATTTGAAAGTTGGGTGGAGACGTTGGAGCTGTTGTCCAACCCGAAGGCCATCAAATCACTCAAGCAGGGACTGAAAGAGGCCAAAGCTGGAAAATTTCACTCCTTCAAAGATGCCTTCGGTGAGGAGCAGTGAGGCAAGTCCGTCTCACCCCCCAAGCCCTTAAAGACCTCAAACATTGTGACGACCCCACGCGAGAACGAGTCAAAGAAGCCCTCCGTCATCTCGCTGAGCATCCTCTCGATGGTAAACCGCTGAAAGGCCACTTTCAAAAGGAGAAGGTCTGCTCCTACCGGGTCTGGCCCTATCGCATTCTTTACCGCCGTGTCGGTTCCGAGTGGCTGGACGTGCTCTCCATCGAACAACGCAAAGACGTCTATCGGTAGGCCGGTCTGGAAGTTGTACCTTAACATCCGAGCGTAGCCCTCATGGACTGAGCCCGATCCTCGACGGGCCCCCGCGCCTCCACTGACCTCTGCTCCCGCAAGTCTTCACCACTAGCGAGATCAGGAAATTCAGGATGAGCTGGCCCGGGTTTTGTGGACACCTGGTTAAGACTCACTGATCCGTCGCTCAAATTCAAAACGTTACAATTTCTTAACAAAATGCGAACGGGCAAGTAGCTCTCTATCGTCAGGTTCCCCATGTTCAGTCCAGCCTACTCGACGAAATACTGGAATCAGTTGATGCATTGCGCAATGATGCCTCAATCGACCCCACACGAATGAAGGCAAACAAGTGAAGAGCACATCCTGGATGGTGCTGGCCCCTTCTCTGCTTATAGGACTGTTGACGTGGGCAGAAATCCCATTGAACTATGACGTGTCTGCTGCACAAGGCTCGACCGCAAACAAAAAGGCCACCGTTTTCGGTGGCCTTTTCATTACTCCCTCTCCATTGTCTGGCAGGAGTGGTGCGGGGTGATCCACTTGCGCGTGTCTTTAAGTTCTCCACCAGGTGGGCCTGAGGCTCTCTGGCGCGACTTTTGCGGAGGAATGGGGATCCACCGAGCCTCGGGCGATGTGAAAGCTGGAACTGACTGAAGGACTGCGGTCGCTGAAGGGACCGCAGCTGAAGGAATTCCAGAAGGTTCGCATCGCTTGAGGCCGGAAAGGTCATTCCGGGAGCCTGGGAGCGACAGCGAGCCTCAGGCTCGCCTCTACGTCCCCATCTCCCACGAGGCTAAGTATTTCTTCTGCTCCTTCGTCAGCTGATCAATCTTCATCCCCATCCCCGCAAGCTTGAGCCGCGCGATTTCCTTGTCGATGACCGGCGGGACCGGATAGACCTTCTTCTCCAGCTTCTTGTAATTTTTCACCAGGTACTCAGCACCGAGCGCCTGATTGGCGAAGCTCATGTCCATGACGCTGGAAGGATGGCCTTCCGCCGTCGCCAGATTCACGAGTCGTCCCTCACCGAGCAGACTGACACGC
>JACAFD010000249.1 GCA_013388555.1 Nitrospirota bacterium
CTGCGGATATGGACATCACCTCCAATCAGACGCTGGTCCCTGGACTCAAGAGCCAGGTCCTGAGTCTCGGCATGGAACAAACGGTCCTGTCGGAGTTTCTCTCATTCAGAGTCGGAACGTATAAGAATGTTCAGGATGCAGGATCAATCTTTACACCAACCGCCGGACTGGGAATTCGTATCTATTCGTTCCGCATGGACCTCGCGGGCGGTTACGATTTTGATAAAGGGGGTGCCATCGCCTCCGGCGCTCTCGCCTGGACATTCTAAATGGTATACTGACAACATGTTCACGCTTCATTACATCCGACGTATGATCGGCCTCTGCCTTCTCCCGCTCTTAATCGCCGGCTGTGGGGGGTTACAGGAAGTATGGGAAGGGCCAGGGGCAGGGGTATTCCGACCTCAAGCCATTGCCGTGCTTCCTCCCATGGCAAGTCAGTACGACAGCGCACGGGAGGATATTCAGGAGGTCTTGGCAGGAGCCCTGAACAAGTCAGGAGGTATCGAGCGTGTAGTGTCTCCTGAAAATGTAACTGACATCTTCCAGACCTCGAAGGAAGCGTTCGATGCGTTGATATTTTATTTCTCCCGTCTGGAAATGACCGGTCAATCAGACCGAGATTCCGCTGTAAAGTTGGGCAAGGCGCTAAACGTGGACTCGTTTTTAGTCGTGCGGGTGAACTCTTGGGAGTACATGCGAAAGGAAGGCGATAATGTCGGTCGAGTAGGCCTGAGCCTTCGACTGGTTGATGCCACGACAGGTACCACGGTGTGGAAGGCGCGACATGAACGTTCAAGCAGCTATATGTTCTACCGACCTTATCTAAAGGATGTCGCAAAGGAGCTGGCAGCTGAGATGATCAAGGCCATGCCTCCTCACACCAAGCCATAGCCCCAACCCCATCTGAAATTTTCCCAAACGGCTGAAGACACCCCTCGCGGCATGTCGAACCGCCCTCTTTCTGTGTTCAACAATGCGAGGCTTTGATCAGATGCCTAGCGGGCGTTAGCCTGAGCCGTCCGCATGGCAGTTTTCAGTGAGCGGACAAATCCTGCGACGTGCTTGACCATGTCGGGTTTCTCACGGTATGCGGCGATCTGCTTGACGATCGCGCTGCCAACGATTACCCCATCGGCAATGGCCGCAACCTTGGCTGCATCTTCAGGCGTCGCAACCCCGAAACCGACCGCTACAGGAACGTTGGTGGCTTTCCTGATTTTTTCGACGTTCTTTGCCACGCTGGCCAGGTTGACTAGTTTCGCACCGGTGATCCCGGTTAACGACACGTAGTACACAAAACCTTGTGACTGGCGCGCCACAAAAGTCCGTCGCTCTGGCGTGCTTGTGGGGGCAAGAAGAAAAATCAGTGGAAGCCCAGCCGCGGCGGCAGGCCCTTTGAGCGGGCCTGCTTCGTCCGGCGGCATGTCAGGCATGATCAGCCCGTCAATACCGGCTTGGGCCGCCTCCTGGCAGAACCGTTCAGTCCCGAATGCGTGAATACTATTGTAGTAGGCCATCAGAACTATTGGAACCTGAGTTCTAGCCCTGAGGCGCACGACCATGGCAAGGATGGCTCGAAGCGATGTCCCGCTGCGCAAGGCTCGCTCTGCCGCCTGTTGGATCACAGGGCCATCGGCGATGGGATCGGAAAACGGGACACCCAGTTCAATGATATCGGCCCCGGCCTGCTCCAACTCCACAACAAGTTGTTCGGTCTCTTGCAGTGAGGGATCGCCTGCCATCACATAGGTAATGAGGGCTTTCTCACCTCGCTGCCGAAGCTGTGCAAAGGTACGGTCGAGCTTCGATGTCACAGCGTGATTCCTCGCATGTTGGCGATCTGCTGGACATCCTTATCTCCGCGACCGGATAGATTCACGATCAGAAGCTTGTTCTTCTTCATTGTGGGTGCCACCTTCATCGTATGGGCAATGGCATGGGCGCTTTCGAGTGCCGGCATGATCCCCTCTTCTCTGGCCAGCAAATCGAACGCCGCCATGGCCTCGTCATCGGTCACTGAAGTGTATTCAGCTCGACCCGCATCACGAAGGTAACTATGCTCCGGACCGATCGCGGCATAATCCAACCCGGCTGAAACCGAATGGGTCATATTCACTTGTCCGTCGTCGCCCTGGAGCAGATAGGTCATGGTGCCTTGCAAGACACCCGGCTTTCCTCCGGCAAAACGCGCGGCATGTTTCCCGCTCGCGACCCCCAGACCACCGGCTTCGACACCGATCATCTTCACCTTCTTGTCTCTAATAAACGCATGGAAAAGTCCTATGGCGTTGCTGCCCCCACCGACGCAGGCGATGAGGCAATCGGGCAACCGGCCTTCTGCCGCCAGGATCTGTCGCCGAACTTCACGTCCGATGATGGATTGGAAGTCCCGGATCATCATCGGATAGGGATGGGCCCCGAGCACTGAGCCGAGAACGTAGTGGGTCGTGCGGATATTCGTCGTCCAATCACGCATCGCTTCGCTTATGGCATCCTTGAGCGTGCGGCTTCCCGCGTCAACACCCGTCACGGTCGCACCGAGCAATCTCATACGGAAGACGTTCAGTGCCTGGCGTCGCATGTCTTCGGTCCCCATATACACTTCACATTGAAGCCCGAACATCGCCGCGACGGTCGCCGTCGCCACCCCATGTTGTCCGGCTCCGGTTTCAGCGATGATGCGCGGCTTCTTCATCCGCCTAGTCAGAAGCCCCTGCCCGATCGCGTTATTGATTTTATGGGCCCCGGTATGACAGAGGTCTTCCCGCTTCAAATAGATTTTTGCTCCACCCAACCGTTTTGTGAGTCGTTGAGCATAGTAGAGCGGTGTGGGACGTCCGACGTAGTGCTTCAAATAATAGGCGAGTTCCGACTGGAAACCACGGTCTTTTTTCACACGGGCATATTCCTGCTCCAATTCAAGTAGGGCAGGCATGAGTGTTTCAGGGACATAACGTCCGCCATAGGCACCAAAGCGACCTTGTTTGTTGGGAACAGCACTCATATCACCATCCTCGTACTTATTAACAGGCCGCAGAACACCTTCACAGGATGCTCAAAAATTTCGTTCAGCAAGGCCGCAGGCGGGTCGAAACCGGAGGCATACCCTCTGGGGTACGTTGAGGATTTCGATGAACCGAGAACGCCGCTGGCGGACTTTTTCAGCATCCTGACGAGTCCCGCAGTATAGACGGGCTCATGTCAGGGAGACAACCCTAGCGGCTCGGATGAAGGCGCGCACTTTCTCGTGATCCTTTTTACCTGGCGCCTGCTCGACGCCGCTGCTCACATCCACTCCATAGGGTTGTACCGCCTGAATGGCCTTCTCGACATTGTCCGGGGTGAGCCCCCCGGCCAGGAGAATGTTCGCCGCCTTGGCTACTTCTGCGGCAAGCCGCCAATCGATCACCTGTCCAGTGCCCCCATAGGCTTGATCCGAATAGGCGTCCAATATGAACCCTCGCACGCCGGCCCGCCCGCGAAACTCTGCCAGGGCGAGAAAGGTGCTCCGATCTTTTACATGAAGTGCTTTCAGAACCGTACGACCCAACTCTTTGCAGTAGATCGCCGATTCGTTTCCATGCAATTGCGCAAGCGCGAGGCCACAGTCATCCATTAAATTCCGAACTACTTGCTGCTCTTCGTCAACGAATACACCAACCGGTGTCACCAAGGGAGGCAGGCTCATGATGATCTGCCGGGCCAGCGTGGGTTCGATATACCGGGAGCTTTTCCGATAGAAAACGAATCCTAATGCATCGGCGCCTGCCTCGACTGCCGCAGCTGCATCCTCGGCGTTGGTGATGCCACAAATTTTGACTTTGAGTGCAGCGGCCATCTTGGTAGTCTGCAGATAAACTTGGTTTATATACCATACTCTGTTGGGACCAAACCTGCTGACACCGATGTCAACAGAGCCGCAGGGTGCTCAAAAAGGCTAGATGTCTCACCCGCCCAACCCTGGCACGCCGAGACGCGCCTTCCCCCAAGCAAGGCCGCAGTGAACTATCACTTTATTAAGGGGTGGCTGGGATGATTCCAACTGCGCGCATCTTTCCAATTCTCCCCTTCGTTTTCAAGGGTAGCCTGGTCGATCCTCGATTGCGCGCGTCGAACGAGCACATTCTTATCGTGCGCGTTCCGCGAGCAGGAGGACGGCCAGGCTACCCCACTCCCTTTTTCAGCATCCTGCTATGCGTGTGACGGAGCCGGAACTCCCCGTAACTCACGGATCTTCTCCCCGATGTCATCTGCCCGAATAAGTGACTCCCCGACGAGCATGGCATGGATGCCTGCTTCAACCAACCGCACCACATCGGCGCGCCGGTGGATGCCGCTTTCACTGACGATCAGCTTGCCGGGAGGGATCCGCTTCGCCAAACGCAGCGTGACCGCCAGATCGGTCGTGAAGGTCTTGAGATCTCTGTTGTTGATGCCGATCAACCTCGCCTCCGGGAGTCGTTCCAACACTGTATCGAGTTCTCGCTCGTGATGGGTTTCGATAAGAACCTCCAACCTTAACCCCTTGGCAAGCGCATAGAAGTCGATCAATTGCTGTCGTTCGAGCGCCGCGACGATCAAGAGGACAGCATCCGCGCCGTAAGCCCTCGCCTCGTAAAACTGGATCTCCTCGACCATGAACTCTTTGTTCAACGCAGGCAGGGGCACCGACTGTTTGATCGCGCGCAGGTAGTCGAGGTTCCCCTGGAAAAAATCCTTATCGGTTAAGACAGACAGAGCCGAGGCACCATGGGCATGATAGGTCTTGGCAATCTCGAGATAATCAAACCGCTCTGAAAATTCAGGCCGGAGAAGCCCAAGGCTGGGCGAGGCCTTTTTGATTTCGGCTATCAACGAAGGGCTACCAGCTGTTTTCGTGGCGTCGAGTGTCACGGCAAAGCCGAGCGGGCCAGGCACGTCCAGAATCATTTTCTTCAGCTCAGAGAGGTACCCACGGCTTTGCTTGTGCCGGAGTTCCGCTTTCTTGTGCTCCAAAATACGAGAGAGAATCACGATCGTGTCATCCCCTATTCGTGAATGCAATGAGGAGAGCAAGCTTTTCCGCTGCGGCACCAGAGTCTAGCGCCTGGCCTGCCAAGAGAAATCCATCTTGAAGGCTCCCTGCCTTGCGCCCAGCGACAAGGGCCGGAGCAGCATTCAAACAGACAATATCCCGTTTCGGTCCTTTCCGCCCTCGGAGAATGTCACGAGTGATCGCGGCATTCTCTTGTGGCGTCCCTCCGGATAGCTGTTTGGCTGGGACCAGCGCCAATCCGAAATCCTCCGGGTCAAGGAGATAGTTTGAAAGCACACCCCCTTTGGCTTCCGAAATCTGCGTTTTTGAGGTCAGGGTGACCTCATCGAGTCCATCCATCCCATGTACGACAAAACAGTGTTGCGATCCCAGATGCATGAGCACAGTCCCTAGCAGAGAAGTCAATCGACTTTCATAGACACCGAGCACCTGGATGGCGGCTCCTGCCGGATTGGTCAGCGGGCCTAAGAGATTCAGCATGGTTCTGATGCCCATCTCCTGCCTGGGGCCGGCGCAATGTTTCATGGCCCCATGATAGAGCGGGGCAAAGAGAAAACCGATCCCGATCTCATTGATACAATCGGCCACCTGCTCAGTCGGCAGATCGAGCTTGACTCCGAGGGCCGAGAGGACGTCTGCACTCCCTGACTTTGATGACACAGAACGGTTGCCATGTTTGGCCACGGTCAGACCAGCGCCTGCGACAACGAACGCCGTTGTGGTGGAAATGTTAAACGTATGGGCGCCGTCCCCGCCTGTGCCACAGGTATCCACAACCAAAGGATCTCCGACTGCGATGCGAACGGCCTTGGCACGCATGGCCCGCACGGAGCCGGTAACTTCCTCGACAGTTTCTCCTTTCAACCGGAGCCCCATTAAGTACGCGGCAATTTGGGCCGAAGTCGCTGCGCCCTCCATGATCTCCAGCATTACCGATTCTGCTTCTTGCTCGGTAAGGGAGGAATGGTCGGCGAGTTTGGCAATCGCGTCTTTGATCATGGATGGAAAACCTGGCGGGCCACGCTACAATTTAAGGAAGTTACGGAGGAGGTCCTTCCCCGCCGTCGTGAGGATCGATTCCGGATGAAACTGCACCCCTTCGATTCCCAACGAGCGATGGCGCAATCCCATGATTTCTCCCTCAGCCGTTTCAGCGGAGATTTCAAAACATGAAGGCAGCGTTTCTCGCTTCACGATCAGAGAATGGTAGCGTGTCGCGTCGAAGGGATTGGGCAGCTGGTGGAAGATTGTTTTCTCGTCGTGGCGGATCTTCGAAGTTTTGCCATGCATCAATCGTTCCGCCCGAACGACCTCCCCGCCGAACGCCACGGCCAGAGATTGATGGCCAAGACAGACGCCCAAGAGAGGGATGCGCCCGCCAAAATGCCGTATGGTCTCTACCGATACACCAGCTTCCACAGGCGTGCAAGGCCCAGGAGAAATGACGATCCGACTGGGGTCCAGCAACTCGATCTGATCGATTGTAATCTTGTCGTTGCGAAACACCCGAATGTCTTCACCAAGTTCCCCGAAGTATTGCACGAGGTTATAGGTGAAGGAATCATAGTTGTCGATCATCAGCAACATATATAAACCGTAAGGGGTAAGGCGTCAGGGGTAAGGGGAAAATAAGCAAGACTCTGATCGCCTCACCCCTTACCCCTCACGCCTTACGTGCTCATTCCAGCCCCTGCTCGGCCAATTGTATGGCCTTCATCATGGCCTGAGCCTTATTGCAGGTCTCCTCATACTCGTGTTCCGGATTCGAATCTGCGACGATGCCGGCCCCTGCTTGAATGAAAGCCTGGTGCTTTTTCACGACAACCGTCCTAATATTGATGCACATATCCATGTTGCCGGAAAAGCTAAAGTAGCCCACCGCACCGGCATAGGGACCGCGCCTCGTGGGCTCGAGTTCATCGATGATCTGCATCGCTCGAATCTTCGGCGCCCCCGTGATCGATCCGCCCGGGAAGCACGCACGCAGCAAGTCGAACGGGCACATTCCGGGCAGCAGCGCGCCCCGCACGATCGACACCAGATGCTTCACGAACGCATAAGTCTCCACGCCGCAGAGCTGCGCGACATGCACGCTGTCCGGCTCGCACACC
>JACAFD010000218.1 GCA_013388555.1 Nitrospirota bacterium
ACCACTCTGTGCCGGTCGCGTTGCAACCGGGTCACCATATTCATCCCCATTTTCCCAAGCCCGATGAAGCCGATTTCCATAGTGACTCCTTTTAACAAGGTGCGAACAAATGCCGCCCGCTGCTCAAAGCTAAGAAGCGTTGGAGGCTAGAGGTAGGAGGCCGGACTGTTACAGGCTTAAAGGGTTGGGCATTGACTTTCAACATCCAACCTCCACCCTCAAACCTCCAACCGGCTTCCGCCTGAACCTTAACTGCTGCCTTGCCTGTCAGTCGATTCTGGCAGGGTTTGGTACGTCCTTAAAGAGATTATCGGCTAGGTCGCGAGCTAAGTTAAGCCGTTCCGCCAACGTGGCGGCAGTCAGGAAGCGCCCGGCCAGGTCACCCAACTCCGCATCGCGCGAGGCCATGAACTTCGGCGCCTCAGCCGGGGTGGTCAGCCAGAAGCCCCGAAGCCGGAAGAACGAGTTGATAAAGTCATCGAAGAATATTGAGAGAATGTATTGGGCGGTTGCCGGCTTGTCCGCCAGATCTCGCGCCTTTCCCAGCCAATGGAAACACTCTGCCTTCATCCGGATCTGCTCATTGATGCTGACCGGTGGCGGTCCCTGCCGGAACCGGTGATTGGCCCGCTCGATAAGCTTCGCGCCGATGTTGTCGTGATCGAAGAGGATGCGGGCTTTCCGCAAGAGAGACGGGAGACGTGGCGAGTAGGGGAGATCCTCCTCAAACTCTTGATGCCCGCGATATCGGATGTCGACCAGGCGATCGGCAACACGGACGATTTCGTGGCTGTCTGCCTGCCCTTTAACAAGGGCAATGAGATCGATATCGCTGTGGGTTGTGATGGCGCGCCGAACGCTGGATCCTACCAGAATCACACTGACAAGATCCCCTCCACGACGGCCACGGACATGGCGCGCAGCAATCGCGACAAGCTCTTCATATCCCGGTTCATCGATCGGGTCCGGTTGCTCTGGCGGGTCCGGCATCGCCAGGAGTTCTGCCTTCAATTCTTCTGACGTGGGAATGGGGTGCGCCGCAGGGCTGTCCATCTTAGGCTCCCTGTGCGAGCTGAATGCGTGTCGGGAGCGACAGCAGCCACTCCTCGAAGGGTTGGTCTGCATCAACGACAATTTCCAGCTTACCGTTGGTCAATCGGCGGACGGCCCCCGGGCTTTGTGGGGACAAGGGGATTTCGACCCATTCACGATTTAGTCCAAGTGAATCGGTGACCCCAAGGATCTGGCTGATATGTTTGAACGACACAACGGTTAACGGCATCGGTACTCCACTACTGAGCATTCTAGATTTCAGTGGGTGAGCTGTCAATGAGGAGATGTCTGATTCACGCGAGACGAGCGAGACTGGCGGGAAAAGCGCGACAGGCCAGATTCGGGAAGATGACACTTCCGACTCGTCCCGCTTTTCGCGCAAGTCTCGCACGCATACGATTTACGCTTCACGAGGAATGCGCTTTCCGGCTAGTCCGTCAAGACACGGGAAAAGATCGCGCAGGCTTCTTCAGTCATGGCGCGGGAGATATCCAGATGCGTCACAGCGCGAAAGCTGTCGCCGCCGATGGCATTGATCAAGACCCCCTCCTTCTTCAGCGCGGCAACGAGCGCCGGGGGAGCCAGGTGGTGACCGATCACCTCGAAGATCACGATATTCGTTTCGACATCCTGAGGGTTAATTCGGACCGTCGGAATCTGATGGAGTGCCCGTGCCAGCTGTTTGGCGTGATCGTGGTCCACTTTCAATCGTCCGATGTGGTGTTCGAGGGCATAGATGCCGGCAGCGGCGAGGATGCCGGATTGCCGCATGGAGCCGCCATACATTCGGCGCAGCCGTTTGGCTTTATCCAGGAGAGTAAGATCATTCATCATCAGCAGTGAGCCCACCGGCGCCCCCAACCCTTTTGAAAGGCACACGGAAAGAGTTTCAAAATGCTGGCCATAGGCGGCCGCCGGCAGAGTCGTTGCGGTGATCGCATTGAACAGCCGCGCGCCGTCTAAGTGCATGGGTATGCCATGCGTGGCAGCCACCGTGCGAATGCGTTCAATCGTTGCCAGCGGATATATGGTCCCGCCGCCGCTATTATGGGTGCTCTCGAGGCAGATCAGCGCTGTTTGAATGGTATGTGGATCTTTGGGGCGGATGGCTGCTGCTACCTGTTCAGCTGAGATCAACCCTCGATCTCCCACGACCCAGTGGAGTTGGACTCCTGCCAGTGCTCCAGCGGCGCCCTGTTCATACCGCACGATATGGGCCTTGCTTTCAACGATGACTTCCTGGCCTGGTTGTGTATGGAGGCGAATCGCAAGTTGATTAGCCATCGTGCCGGACGGCACGAACAGCGCGACCTTCTTCCCAAACATCGCGGCAGCCATTTCCTGGAGCCGGTTGACGGTAGGATCTTCGCCGTAGACATCGTCTCCTACCTCTGCCCGTGCCATTGCTTCTCGCATGGCTTCTGTAGGTTTTGTGACCGTATCGCTGCGCAGGTCGATCATAGAGATCCTTCGGGATGCCGCAAGATTGCGGCAGCGCATTCTAACAGGCTGCTGACGGGAAGAGGAAGAATGTTGGAGGCAGGA
>JACAFD010000277.1 GCA_013388555.1 Nitrospirota bacterium
CACTCCGAATACCAAGATCGTCGTCGTGCTGCATACGACCAGGCCATAGACGGTGCGTCCGCGCTCCCCCTGGGTGCCATCTCTCCGGTTGAAAAACAACGCATAGTCCAAACCGAGACCGACGACTAACAGAAATGACGCGATGTGGAACAGCGAAAGCCGTTCCCCTAGCGCGTGCAGCGAGGCAGCTACCACGACAATGGCGCTTCCGATGGGAAGCATCACGCGCAGGACGGTGACGGGAGCGCGGAGCCCGGCAAGCAGCACGAGACCGATGGCCAGGACTCCCCATCCCAAGAGTCGTAGCGTTTCATCCCGGTATACGCTGACCATTCGGTTCGATTCTTCCTTCAAATCCAAATAGCTCACTCCCTGCTCACGCCATGGCATCAGAAGTTCCCTGAATTTCTGTCTGTCGGTGACGCCACGCAATGGCACAACCGCAGCCCAGCGTCCCTCATGCATGACCAGCAGCGAGTCGAGTTTGATCCCCAGCGCGGTCCCGCGGAACATCTGTATGTCGACCGGCTCCTGCGTCCGGGCCTTCCCTGCCGCGTCCAGGAATGGCTGAAATAGGCCGGGCTTGAACGGTAACCCCTTCATGGCGGAAGTGAGATTCCGCTCCAAGGATTCGCGATCAGGCACCGATGCCTGGCGCGCCTGTTGCGTCTTGCGACTGGGCAGATAGCGAGCCGCGAGATCGTATCCTGCCAGGTCCCCTTTTCGCACGAGTGGGTCCAACACCAGCGCCAACGCTTCACTTCGTTGGAGGGCTTCTTCTTCGCTTGAGCCCTCCACCACGATGAGGTCCCGGACATCAGGCACCCCGAGTTCATGACGGAGGACTTGATCCCGCTCTTTCTGCTCCGCCGAGATTGGGCTCAGATTGGCAACGTCCTGCTCCCATAGTGGCGTATCTGACCAGATGAAGGAACCGATGGCGATGACCACCGCCAGCGGGACGACAAGTCGCGCTCCTGTCAGCGCATCGACCCATCGTGTGACATGCAGCCCGTCGCGCTTGGTGTGAAATTCAATGGGAACAATATGGGGAAGAACCCAACGGGTCATGCATGCGGCTGTGCATAAGCCGACCATTGCAAAGAGCCCCAGTTGCGACAGGCCAGGAAACCCGCTCAGGAGTAATGCAGAGAACCCAAGAGCCGTCGCCACGACTCCGAGCCGCATCGTCGGCCAGATCTCTTTCATCACGGCCGGCGCCCGGCTTTCCCTGGTGAGATGGCTGAACAGATGAATGGGATAATCGTCCACGACGCCTAGCAGCGTAATTCCAAACGCCAAGGTCATGCCGTGAATGAATCCGAACACAAGACTCACGGCTACGACTCCGGCCAGGATCGCACTCGTCAAGGGAAGGAGAGTGAGAGCAAGAACGGAGACGGATCGATAGCTGGCAAAGAGAAACGTGGTGACCAGGAACGTCGCGCACAAGGACAACCACCACACATCATCTTGGATGGTTTGCCGCATCTCAACGGCAATGATGCTGGGTCCCGTCATCACCAACCGAATGGGAGCTGCACCAGTGGAAGTTCCAACAGCCGATCTGAGGGCCTCTCTCATTTGTCCTTGCAGTTGCTCCTGGGACTCCAGATCAAACCCGGCCGCATGCGTCTCCGCCACGAGCAATGCGCGCCGCAGGTCCGATGAGAACCACACTCCTTGGTGTCTCGCCGGAGCCGTCCAGGTCATCCAGGTTTGAAGGATCGTCATGAACTCGCCGGAGGGATCGCCCGGGATCAGTTCCTTGACCATCGGTGACAGTGGAGAGGTGAGGTCGCCCAACCTCAGCTCAAGGGAGTCGCGGAGATGATCTCGACTGAACGTGGACTCCTGCACGCCTGGACTGAGCAGGTACCGATTCCGAAAGAGGCGTTCGCGCTCCTCCGTTGTCCAGGCTTGCTCCCCATTGCCGACATACTGAAACGCACCACTGTTGCGCATCCAGGTCGCCAACTGTGTGCTGGCTCCTGCCAGGAGACCGGCATCCTCTCCCTCCAGAGCGATAAGAATGAGCCGCCCGCCCGCGCCTGTTCGCAGTTCAGTGAGCAGCAGGCGTTCGGTGGGTGTGGCACCTTCCGGCAATAGGCGGGAGAGTTCGGTCTCCACATGTGCGCTCGACGCCACGAACCAAGCGATGAACCCCAGCACCATGCACCAGATCAACAGTGTGACCCAGGATCTTCTGGTCACGGTGCGCCCGTTGTGATCACCATGACAGACCGATCTCCACCCGGGGCTAGGATTTCAATGCGACCGAGGTATGCCTCGTCTCCGGAGAATCGAATGGACTCCACCAGTTCCTGCACGGCTTTATCAAGCGGACGCAGGATCAAGACCCATCGTCGTGGCTCACCCTGCAGGGTCACGCTATAGAAACGCTTCAGGGTGACGACATCATTGGCAAGCGTTGACCGAAAGGCCTCTATAAATGCCCGCAGCACAGGGTAGTCGTGCAATGAAAAGGTCCTGCTCGTCCCCTTTGTCTTACTCTCAAAGAGAACCGTATCCCCTTCAACGAGGTAGCGCTCGTCATAAGGAGCAGTGATATGCTTCTCGAGTCCAGCCTGAGGAGTAAAACGCAAGATGCCTCGGGTCTTCAACGGTTGGGTGAGCAGGTTTGAAAAAGCGGTCTCTTCAACCCGTACCTCCGCCTGCCGGCTCTTGGCCAGGCTCCCAATGAGTTGTTCTACAGTCCAGCCTGGTGCTTCTGCCGCTCGCTCAGACTGGGGCGACGACTGCGCCAGGGAAATCGGCGCAAGACCCGGCAAGAACAACCAGATGAGGAGCAGGGCCGGCAGTCTCAACGGCCAGCTATCGTTGTTCTTCCCAAAAGTCATAAAAATTGAACCAGTTGTCGGCCGCCGAGCGGCAGTGATGTTCCAGCCGGTCGGCGTAGCGCTGGGTCCATTGTTGAACCTCCTGGTCACGCTGCTGCCGGTCGATCGCGATCTTTTCCGCGAACAACTCGAATTGGACGTCGTAGCGATTGCCTCCGCGGTAGAGTCCGAAGAAGAGAATGACCGGCACCTTTAAGACGCTCGCAAGCCACATGGTTCCGGCAGGGAATCGTGCAAGTTTGCCGAAAAACTTGCAGTCCGTCGCCTGATTCTGATTCACCAGCCGATCCGCGAGAATACCCACCACCCCTCCGCGGTCCAGACATTCCTTGACTTGCAACATCGTGTTTGGCGAGCCGGTCTGTATCACCGCGCCGGCAACTGCTGCATTCAAGTCACGGAAGAGGTCTCGGAGCATCGGCGTATGCTGCTCGTGCATGAGGACTTTGATTTCGACATCCTGCTGGCTGAGCCCGATGGCGCGCACGATCTCGAAGCTCCCCAGATGCGAACCAAGCAGGATACATCCTTGGCCACGAGCCAAACGGTTTTTGAGTACGTCGAGTCCCCGTATCCGGATGTCGAAGTGGCTAGCTTGTCCGGTGAGAAGATAGACACGATCGAGCAGCGTCGACGCGAAACAATGAAACTGCCGATACACATCACGCGGGCCAATCGGGCGGCCCAGCGCCCGAATCAAGTAGGGTTGGATGGCCCGGCATGCGCGCCCCGAGAATAGTACATAATAGGCACAGATCGGGTAGAGCAAGGCGCGGGCGGCCGGACGCCCGACGGATACCGCCATCCAGATCATGAATCGTCCCGCGATTCGATTGCCTCGTTCGCGTTGTCGCAACCACCCCACCGTCACGAATCACCAGGGGAATCATCGGCGATGATGCGGTATTGCAGGCAGCCGGTCGCAACGAGTCGAGGTCCGGTTGTGCAGGTGAACTCCATTGTGTCATCCCGCTGCTGGTCCATCCTGATCGTAAGAGGCTCCCCAGGGTTCAGCGGCGACAGGAACTTCGCCGACGGGATGCCGATAAACTCGATGTGCTCCTTGGCCATCTCGCGGATGGCCTTCATGATTTCTCCAAGTATCACGACGCCGGGAACCACGGGCTGGCCGGGAAAATGCCCGGCCAGCGATGGATGGTCCGCACCGATTGTGACAATTCGCTCAGATTCCAAGCCGCTCTTCTTTCTGAAGGCCTTGCATCAGCCCGAGCAAGGCTTCCCTCGTGAGTTTGCCCGTCTCGTTACGGGGAAGGTGGGGAACCACGTGAAGCGGTCGGGGGAGAAACACAGGATCAATGACTGTTCGAAGCGCCGACAGAATGTGCCCGGCATCCTTTCCTGGCGCAACCACGACGGCGGTCAGACGTGTAACTGAGGTTTCAGTGTCATCCGGGAGGAAGAACA
>JACAFD010000228.1 GCA_013388555.1 Nitrospirota bacterium
CCCTTGGGCCGACGATGACCATTCCCGGTAATGAGCAACGGATTGCCGTATTCTATCCCCGCTCCTCGAATCCTGATTTTCTAGCGGCGTATCAGCGGCTCGAAGGGGCAACCTTTCAGTTGAAAGGCCAGCGCCCCGGGCTGAAGGTCGTCGATCGCTTTCATTTGCTGACACTCATCACCGAGCAGCGACTCCAGGGTACGGGAGTGGTAGCCGACGACAGTGCGGTGCGGATTGGACATCTGTTGGGGGTCGATAGCGTTTTACTCTATTCAATCGATGGGCCCACGCTGCGGGACCGCCTATTCGCTCGCGGGCCAAACCAGGTGCCGCCGATTACCGTGACGACCAAGATTATTCGAGTAGAAAGCGCCGAGGTGGTGTATTTCAATGTGGTAACCGCTCGCATGGACGAAGAGTCGCGTTGGGACTGGTCTCTTTCGGATAAATGGGACTATCACCAACTGAGCCAGGCAGCGCTGGAACGAGGTATTGCTCAAACGGTCTTCGATCTTCAACGGGCGTTCGAATAGGAAAGATCAGGGCCACGACCATTGATCGGGGGGAGGGAGATATATATGGAACGCAGCGAGCGCGAGAGGATGCGCGGACAAAGGATCGCTGGATGTGCGATGGCAGGGATGTTGTTCATGGCGATGACAGCTTGTTCCAGCGACCAGCCGAAACCGCTCGCGCAACCGACACCGGATCAAGTGCGTAGCCATGCGGATCGCACGTTTGAAAAACTTAAGCAAGAAGAACAAGGGCGCCCTTCCCAGCCGCCGGCGTTGCAGTAGCGCCCCCCCACCCTACCGGCTCAATTTGGGTAGGGTCCAAACCACAAACTGGGTTACGGGTTTTACGAGCGGCAATTCCCGAAGAAGTTGTTGCCGAGGTACACGTTCTACCTGGCGCGCTTCATGAAAGCTGCCAAGAAGACTGAACGAAACTAGCAGCCGCAAGACGCCTGAGAGAAAAAAGACAAAAGGCAAATTGGAGGCGGGCTGGAGGATGACTCCTGCCCACTCAATGCGCGCGGGAAGGTGCTCCACCAACCCGCTCCCGAGCAATGCCCCCACCGACCAACCGACTGCGTTGATCGTGCTGTACAACGCGATGGCTTTCGCGCGCTCCTCCGGTCTAACCGAATCAAACACGTAGTTTTGCAGCCCCAATGACAAGCCGGCCCAAACGACGCCTCCCAAAAAATTGACTGCCATGAGAAAACCCACATTCGTGCTCACAAGGTACAGCATCGGCAAGATGGGCACAGTAAAGCCGGTAATGGACAATAGGGCTTTGTTTCCGAAGCGGTCCCCGAATTGGCCCCAGGCACGAAGAGTGAGGAGCTGGCCCAGGATGCCTGCGGCCAGCCAGCTTCCATAGCCGAAATAAGACAGATGAAGATCTTGCAGGATGTACAACACGAAAAATGGACCGGCAATTAACACGGAGGCATGCATGAGCCCTGCGAAGAGCAGGAACCGACGAAAATCTTTCGTCGCGTTCTGACGGAAAAACTCACGGAATCCTTGCTGAGCCTCCAGATGAGCAGTCGGATGCACATCTTGAACAGGGGATAGGGCCAAGGCCGAGAGGAGACGAGCGCTTCCGGCCATAGCGAAGATCAGCACGAAGCCCCATCTGGCAGCGGTGGAATGCTGCCAGAGGCTCAGCACCCATCCAGCTCCGCAGAGCGCAAAGAAACTGAGGCTGGCGATGATTTGGGCTCGCCGCGCGAAGTAGGCACCTCGTTCATGCTGGTCAAGCCAATCGGCAATCAAGCTGTTCCACGCCGGCGCTGTGAAGTGGGCGCACGCAAAATATGCAGCAGCGCCACTCACGACGAGCCAAGGACCCCACTCCGGAAACAGCAATGGCAGGAGCACGATGGGAACCCATGAGACGGCTTGCCCGACAGTGCCAGCCGAGATGAGGGCTTTGCGATTTGGGAACCATTGTAATAATTTAACGGAAATGAGTTGAGCGCCTGTTCCAATGAGTTGTGGCAATGCCGACAGCACGCTCAATTGGAACGGGCTTGCATGAAGAAGCAAGGCAAAGGCGGAGAGGTATTGTTCTCCGCTTCCTTGTGTGATGGCCTGGCAGGCGCCGTCGCGGAGGCCGTAGCGGCGGCCTCGCTTGCCGGCATGCTCCGCTCGTGAGCTGCTTGGCGTAGTCTCCTGCTGAAGTTCTGGTTGTATTAGATCCACTTGGTCCTCTGTTGGGAAGGAACTCCGGTCAAGCCTAACACAGACTGTGGGGTGAGCAGAAATAGATGAGCAGTTCGATCAGCCGATGATTGACCCCTCGTTGATCTCTCGATACCATGACGGTACAGGGTACGAGGGAACAGCAACAATGATGACGCTGGCCCAACATATAAGGAAAGAGGTCTTGGTGGGAGTAATCGCCACCCTAAGCCTTGTCGTGTGTATCTGGCAGGAAGTCAAGGCACGGGATCTGTTTGCACCTAAAGAACAAGCGACGACCGAGGTCGATCCCACGCAAAGCCCGTCGTTCGACAAACAGGAAAAAGGTATCCCTCAATCCCTTTTTACCTGGATCAAAATGGCTAAAGGGTATGACATTGAGTGGGATACATTTGGGCGAAAAGGCTGGTACACGCAAGATCCTCGGCTGAAGCCCATCGAACCAGGTTCGGTATTTCCTCGGGACATTCCCGCAATCTTCATTGTATTCGAATCAGCCCCGCTGGAAGATCCTGCCCAGTTCAGCGCGCAATGGTTTCTGGAGAAGGAGAGGAATGTACTTCCACCCATGCCAGTCGGCAAAGACACTTTGGAAGTGCCGGGGCATGAACGGTATGGATTCCTGGAACTCAAGAGGCCCGGAGATGCCTGGGATGTCGGGACATATCTCGTGAAACTGTTCATCACGCCGCTCGGGCAACAGTCCTTTCATGCCGTCAATCAAGTCGGTACCATGCGGTTTACCATCGTCGAGGGCCCTCCCCCCGCGGGAGGGAGTCCACAGAAGTAGACTCCGGGAATCACGAACGCAACAAAGGAAAAGAATGGGAGAGCGCATCAAAGTCACGGATCCCGAAAAACTGACACTGCTCTTCGAACGATTCAGGGACGTGTGTCTGGTCGAGAAGGAGGTCTGGAAAGAGATATTCATGCCGCGCGAGGTAACGCAGGGTCCTGTCCGAACGAACGTTCAAGATCGTTATGAGGTCGAAATTAATGACCCCGGGATCGAAGAGGCCCTAGATGCCAATATCCCTTTCGGCAGCCAGGCCTTGGCTGCTGCCATCCAGGAATATCGGGGGAACATTTCATTTTATCGAAAAACCTGAACGAATCAGCGGGCCGCTAGCACTCGCTCGACATCCTGCACGACCTCTGGCGCCGACGGCTTTGTGCGATGATGGTATCGAGCGATGATCTTTCCCGAACGATCGATTAAATACTTTTGGAAGTTCCATTCCACTTCGCCAGGGAATGGACTCTGTTCAGTCAAATAACGGTAGAGGGGATGCTTGTCGTCACCCTTCACGCTGATTTTGCTGAAGAGCGGAAACGACAGACTGTACTTGGTGTGGCAGAAGGTTTTGATCTCTTCGTTGGTTCCAGGTTCCTGTTGCCCGAAGTTATTTGCAGGGAACGCCAGGATCTCAAAACCTTTCTCCCGATACTGCTCATACATCTTTTCGAGATCGGCATACTGCGGAGTATTACCGCAGAAGCTGGCTGTGTTGACCAACAACAGGACCTTGCCACGGAACTGATCCAGTGAGACCGGCTTGCCGTCGATATCATTCAACGTAAAGTCATAGACCATGGGCGTCTGTGTTGCCATGAGTACTGCCCCTTCCTGTTTCGCCTGTGCATAGCTCGGTTCAAGCAGGTCGTTCGATCCACCACCGGCAAACAAACCAACCCCTGCGAACAATCCCAACAGGGCGTGCCCCAATCTTGCCATGGTTCACCTCGCGCTTAGAGTCGTTCCAAAGCCTGAATGCGCGCCTCCATCGGCGGATGTGTGGCGAAGAGACGCATGAATCCTGAAGAGTTGCCGGAGATCTTCATGGTCGCGAGGGCATCCTGGGTGGAATGCTCAACCTGCGCGTGTGTGACCCATCGATCGATCGCACG
Source organism: Nitrospirota bacterium (assembly GCA_013388555.1). Lineage (GTDB taxonomy): Bacteria > Nitrospirota > Nitrospiria > Nitrospirales > Nitrospiraceae > Palsa-1315. The sequence goes on from JACAFD010000228.1 coordinate 4,122, forward strand.
AAGGGCCGAGATCATCGAGTCCTTTCCGTACACCTTGGCAGAAAAGGCATCTGCGCCGTACTCGCGCTGCCGCGAAAACCAGCAGATCAGGACCGAAGCCAGGATACTGACGACGATCTGGAGCACGAGCGACAACCCAAAACCTAGCATTGCTTGATCGCGTTCCGCGAAGATCCGCCGCACCCACATCGCGATATAGTAGACGAAGGTATTCATCAACCCCGCCAGTACGGTCGTCGCAAACATGTCCCCGTTATACACATGTCCCATCTCGTGGGCGAGCACGGCTCGCACTTCTTGTTCTTGTAAGTTGCTCAATAATCCAGTCGAGACAGCCACCATTGAGTTGTTCTTGCTGGGCCCAGTCGCGAAGGCGTTGGGATCAGGGGATTCATAAACCCACACTTCAGGCATCGTAATATGAAGTCGTTGGGCGATCTCCTGGACAGTGCCATAGATGACCTGTTCAGCGTGCGACCTGGGTTGGACAATCTGGCGGCAATCCAACATGGCCCGGGCCATTTGCTTGGAAAATGCCAGACTGATGAATGCACCACCAAAGCCGAAGGCGAGGGCCCATACTAACGAACTCAAGTCGACCATTCCTCGTACATCGACTCCGAACATGGGCAGAACGACGTTGATGAGTATCGGCACGGTGAGCGAGAGCGTCACCATGATCAAAATATTCGCGGCTAACAGCAGAAACATACCTTTCATCCACTTCATCGGGATCCTCCTTCACGATCAGGCTCTTGCCCCATTTCTGGGCAAGTCAGTAGTGAGACTCATTATACTAACCGATTAATTGAAATGCATCTCGATGAGATGCGATGACAATCGTCATGTACCAAAATAACTCTTGAAACGCCAAGGTCAAGACGTCAGAAGTGGCTGAAACTCCTGGAGAAAGTTGACCAGTTCTTATCCTTCCTGTTAGAACTGGCTATGGTCAACGTGTCCATTCAATGGCTCCACATACTGCCGATGGCCGGATTGCTGACAGCTGTTGTCGTAACCATCGCTGTTGCAACGGAACCTTCTCGACCAGACCATCCTATGGTAATCCCGTTGGCAGCAGACGGGGTGCAGCGAGCCACCATTACGCTTGATAGTTATTCCTATGCCCCAAGCCATGTGATTGTCGAAGCCGGGAAGCCTGTTGAGCTGACGCTGACCAGTGTGACGACGATCATCCCGCACAATTTCATCATTAAGGACCCGGCAGGGGACCTATCCATCGAACAGGATGTGGGGGCCGGCAAGACGGTTACCATCACATTTACGCCGACCCAGCGCGGCACATTTCCCATCTACTGCGACAAACGTCTCTGGCCGTTGCCCAGCCATCGCGACAAAGGGATGGAAGGGACGCTGGAAGTGCGATAGGTGTGGCTACGAGCATAGAGACCAGTAAGCAGGAACTGCTTCGCGATCTTCTCAAGGAAGTGTCCCGTCTCTTCTATACGACGTTGGTCGTGGTTCCTGCAGATGTCCGCGATCAAGTCAGCCTCGCCTACCTCTTTGCCCGCGCAGCCGACACAATTGCGGACACGGAATTGATCGATCGTCCGCGGCGACTGGATTTGCTCGGCCAACTCAAAGCTCAGTTCGTGAGCGATCAGCTTACCTGGACTCAGGTGCGAGAAATCCAGCAAGCGGTGGGACCAATCCAGCAGAATTCTGCCGAGCGTATCCTGCTTGAACGGCTGGAAGATTGCTTCAAGCTCCTCCAGACCTTTTCGCCTGACGATCGCCGTTGCATACATCGGCTCATGACCACACTGACGCAAGGTATGGAGATGGACCTCGTCGTCTTTCATGGACAATCAGCCGACGATCTGGTCGCGCTGAAGACGCTCGATGATCTGGACCGCTATACCTATTACGTGGCCGGTTGTGTCGGCGAATTCTGGACAGATCTGATGTGTGCACACCGAACGGCGTTAGCGTCGTGGAAGGTGCGGGAGATGTCGGAGGTCGGCGTGAGATTTGGAAAGGGGTTGCAGCTCACAAATATTGTTAAGGATGTCGCGCACGACCTCCAGAAAGGCCGCTGCTATGTGCCGGCGCCCATGCTGGCCGAAGCGGGACTCAAACCGCGCGATCTGCTGAATCAGGAAAATCTTTCGCGCTTTCGGCCTGTGCTGAGACAGCTCGTTCGTATGGCCACGGAGCATCTCGATCAGGGGTGGATGTATACCATGGCAATTCCAAGGCATGAAACACGCCTCCGGCTTTCTTGCATGTGGCCGATCCTCTCCGCAGGCGAATCACTGAAACTGGTTATGAATTCGCCCGATCTCTTGAACCCCGACGTAAAAATAAAAATCACCCGCAGCAAGGTCTACCAAATCATCGCGCTCACAACCGGCACCTTCGCCTGCGGCTATGTGGGGACAGCCTATTGGGGAAGATTGCGAAAGCAGATCATCTAAACAGGCTCTCGGTTTCTCAATGGCTAGACAATGTATTTATCCTGGCCCGCACAGCGAAAACTTCTCACCCGAACATTATCTACCCGAGTCGATTGCTCGTTTTTCTGGGATGGAGTTGCTAAATGATCGCGTCTGCGAGGAATGCAATAAGGAGCTAGATAGGCGAGTGGAGACTCAGTTTGGCCGTGCCGGTTCCACCATCTTCTTTCGGTGGCTTATAGGTGTGCAGAACGGTCGGATCCATCGATCTCTCACTAAGGGTGTGTCAGGTCTGGCGCGGACTTTCGTCGGAAGAGCGAAATTCGCAAGCCTGCTCTGTGGGGAAGGAAAGCTGGAACTGACCGAGCCCGCGAGGGAATTCCAGAAGGTTTCCGCCCCACAGAGCAGGCTTGCGCGCTCTGAAGGCGAGGGAGCGACAGACCTGACACACCCGACCTATTTTTTTTGCGGCTCCAGCACCTTCTCCCCCTTCTTGAATACTCCATAGATCGCCTGCGATGGACAGGAATCCAAACAGAGGCGGCAGCTCTCAAGACAGCGGGAGGAGTCAAACTTGTAGGGAGGAGTCGAGAGCCAGGCACCGGTCGGGCAGATCGGCACACAGATAGCTTGGTGCGTGCAGCGGTCGGGGTGACGGATCAGGTGATCGCGAATGATCATCATGGGTTTGACTCCTTCAAAGAGACCCTGGGAAAAGATCTCAAACATGTTTCTATCCGGAAGGCTACTCACTTCCACTCCTTCACAAGCTCTTTCAAGCGCTCTTTCAATTCCGGATGCTGCTCCAGATTGTTCTGAATGGCTCCAAGAATCTTTTCAACCCTGGCAGACCGAAGGGCGTCCTTGTCCTTCTTGACCAGCCGATCATATTCCACGTAGGCCGCCTGATGCGTGGGTTCGAGGACCGCTCGTGCCACTACCAACGCTTCCCCCAACTCGTACGGTTCCGTCGCCATCGGGGGCACGATGGTAAAGGTGCCATCGGTACACACCAGTACTGCGGCTCCCAGTTTCCCTTTGAGCGGGATAACGACCTTGATAGTCTTACCCCCCAAGGCCTCCCAGTAGCCAAGTAATCCTGGAAACTGTTTCATGAAGGCCACCTTTTCCAGGTTGGCTTTCCATTTTTCTTCGACAGCCATGACGATCCTTGTAGTACGACGCTACGATTTGAGCGGAGGGAGTCTCGTGGGGGCCGGATGATCAGGCATCATGAGACGGGTCACCACCTCGCCTTTGATGACATGGCGCTCCATGATTTCCGTCACATCGGCTTCAGATTTGACTTGATACCACACGCCTTCGGGATAGATTACTACGCTCGGCCCTTCAGCACAATGATCGAGGCACCCGGCCTTATTGGCGCGGACAATGTCTTTCAAGTCCAACCGCTTCGCTTCCTGTTTGAAACGGGCATGGAGTGCCTCAGATCCCAGCTTCGAGCAGCTCCCACGGGGATCATCGGGACTCCGTTGATTCGTACAGACGAAAATGTGGCGTTTGTACCCAGACATCGATCGTGGCTTTAGGCTGGAACGGTGATGGTATTGAGTCGTTCGAGTAACCGGGCAACCTCGGTGCTCGCGAGCAATGGTGAACGATTCTCTGCGGCACCGAGCAGGGCGATAATTTCTCTCACCCGCAACGTCGCACGCTGGAACTCATCGGGTTTCGAGAGTTCAGAGGTCTGTCCTGCCACAAGCTTGTCGATTTCGGCGGAAATGTCTCGAAAGTCTCGCTGGAGATTCTTCTGCATCGAACAGCCTTCGCAATACCATTTCGGGCTTTGATCGGTCGAGGGGGACAGTCGGTCGTAAGCCCGGCCGAAAAAGTCCTTCCCGAGCGATAACTTCATGAGCGCTGTGCCAGCGGCGCCACACGCGTTACAGGACCCAGACGCTGAATCCATAAAACCTCCCTCTGTCGATCGTGAGCTCAAGAGCGGGCGAATCTTACAACAGGCCTGCGCACACTGTCCACCTGATCGTGAGACAGGCGAGAAGGAGTGATCTCGTTCATCTGGTCTATTCCGTCTGTCTGGTCTATCTGGTTTACTCGCTTGGTCTGATTCAACCAAACAGCCAGACAGACCAGATAGACTAAACAGACCTCTTAACCGTCTTCTGCTAGCGGATTTTTTCGGCATCCTGCTATAGAATGAGCTTAGAATTAGGGGGACGGATCGCTGAGGGAGTGAAAAACCATGGTCATCGGAGTTCCAAAAGAGGTCAAGGATCATGAATATCGCGTCAGTGTCACACCCGACGGGGTGCGGGCGTTGCGTCAGGCAGGCCATGAAGTGGTGGTCGAACCATCTGCTGGAGCCGGTAGTGGATACGCCGATGAAGAGTATCGACAGGCCGGGGCGACGATCGGACAATCGAAGGCGCAGGTCTTCCAGCAAGCAGCACTTATCATCAAAGTAAAGGAGCCGATGCTGTCGGAGTGTGCGTTGTTTCGTCCAGGCCAGATACTCTTTACCTACCTGCATTTGGCCTCCTTTCCGGAACTGACGAAGGCCTTGCTCGACACCAAGATCACAGCGATTGCCCGAGAAACCGTTGAAGCGAAGGACGGCACGCTTCCGATGCTGAAGCCGATGAGCGAGATCGCCGGACGCATGTCGGTGCAGATCGGGGCACGCTATCTGGAAAAGACACAAGGAGGCCGCGGACTGCTGTTGGCGGGAGTACCGGGTGTGGAGCCGGCGAGGGTGGTGGTGCTCGGGGCCGGTGTGGTCGGCAGTTCGGCGACTCGCATTGCTGTTGGCATGGGCGCGCAGGTGACGGTAATCAATCTTGACATCGAACGCTTACGATATCTCGACGATCAGTATTGCGGCCGAATCATCACGCGGGCATCGACTGACGCGGCCATTGAAGAGTCGGTACCTGCGGCGGACTTAGTGATTGGTGCGGTGTTGGTTCCTGGCGCCCTAGCCCCGAAACTGGTGTCGCGTACCCTTGTCGCTCGAATGAAGCCTGGGTCGGTGATTGTGGATGTGGCAGTGGATCAAGGGGGCTGCGTCGAAACCACCAAACCCACCACCCATTCAGACCCAGTCTATGTCGTGGACGGGGTACTGCACTATTGCGTGGCGAACATTCCAGGAATTGTTCCTCGAACTTCAACGGGAGCACTCATGAACGCGACGCTTCCGTATCTGCTCCGGCTGGCAACGGAAGGGGTTGATGCCGTGGTGCGAGCCGATGCGGGTTTCGCCAAAGGCGTGAATCTCGCTAATGGAAGAATCACGTGCCGAGCGGTCGCGGATTCTCATGGCTTGCGTTTCGACCCTCTGATGTAAGACAATTACAACTTCGCTCCAACGGGACGCTCGGTCGGGGCGTAGCGCAGCCCGGTAGCGCACTGCGTTCGGGACGCAGGGGTCGGAGGTTCGAATCCTCTCGCCCCGACCAAAATAAAATCGATGTCCACAGAAGATATAACCCCTCGACATCGCCGAATCTGATCCAGCCTTCCATTTTTTCTTTCAGAACCATCGTATGAAATTCTGTCGCGCAGAATCGCAAATCGCGTGACGCCTCTGTGGAGGTATGAGAATATTCGTGCGTTGGATTGGCATCGTTGCAATGCGCGGTCCGTCTGAGTGTATGGCCGAACCGATTGAACCGACAGCTTTCCGAGCGAGGCTGCTTGTGAGAGGGAGAGTCCAAGGAGTCGGGTATCGAGCGTTTGCGGCTCGCGTCGCAGCGCAACGAGGACTCTGCGGAGGTGTCAGGAATCTCGATGATGGCCGGGTCGAGCTTGACGTTGAGGGCCCCAAAGAGCAGATCCTGATTCTCATCGAAGACGCTAAGACCGGCCCCCCTGCGTCGCGGGTGACAGCCGTTGACGTGGAGTGGAGTCCGGCGACAGGCCGATTTAGAGATTTTCAAGTGTGGTACTGAGGGAAACAGTTTGCAGGATGCTGAAAAAGGCCGCCCAGCAAGGGTGCAGCGAATGAAGAAGGCTTAGGTCGAGGTCGAGGTTAAGGTTAAGCGTCGGACAGGTTCTTGTTTGCTCAACCTTAACCTCAGCCTTAACCTTTCAATAACGCTGGCGGACTTTTTCAGCATCCTGCTAGGAGCGAAGGAACGTATGGCGCGAGGAGGCGAGGAGTTGCACGATCTGAGCGAAGCGCGCCGACACTTTGTCGACCATGACGAAGAAGACACTGCTGCGTCTTCTGGACTTGACGAGGCGCTCATCGGAGAAGAAAAACCGAGTCGAGGCTCGGAAGGATTGGATACCCTCAAGTGCTATTTGCGTGAGATCCGTCACTCAACCCTACTGACCTTTAAGCAAGAGCAGCAGTTAGGCAAGCGGGTCATGGCGGGGGATGAGAAGGCGCGTCAACAGATGATTGAGTCAAATCTCCGCCTGGTCATAAGCATTGGTAAGCGGTATATGCATCGGGGGTTCCCCTTCTCCGATGTCATCGAAGAGGGCAATCTAGGACTCATCAAGGCCGTCGAAAAATTCAACTATAAGCGGGGGTTTCGCTTCAGCACCTATGCCTCCTGGTGGATCAGGCAGTATATCGAACGGGCAATTATCAATCAGGGAAAGCTCGTGCGATTGCCGGTGCATGTGGTGGAACGGCTCAATCGGTATCTCGCCAAGACAGAGCAACTCGTTCAGGAACTCGGACGAGAACCGACTGCGTCGGAAGTGGCGACAAGGATGAAGACAACAAATGAGACGGTGTTGGATCTCAGACAGGTGGTCCGTACAACCTGTTCGTTAGACAGTCCGATCAGTGAGGGCGGAGATACATTCTTACGCGATGTGATCGAAGACCCCTCGTGTGTCTCGCCTGCCGATACAGCCGAGGGGGTGATGCGTCGGGCGGAAATGATGGAATGGGTGCAGGAGTTGCCTGAAAAGGAGCAAACGGTTATTATGTCACGGTTTGGGCTCGATGGGAGTGAGGCCAAGACGTTGGAAGAAATCGGCCGGGAAATGGGGTTGACCCGTGAGCGGGTCCGGCAGATTGAAATGGCCGCCTTGGCACGATTGCGCCATACCATTGAACGCAGAACCATGACACAATCCGACTTGCTCTAATCGATGACCACTGTCAATTATCACACCCTCGTTCGCGAAGTCCCCGACTTCCCAAAGCCCGGCATTCTCTTCTATGACATCACCACGTTGCTCAAAGATGCCAGCGCCTTGTCGTCGATCGCCGATGAATTGACCGCCTACTATCAGGAACAGCGGATCGCTAAGGTCATCGGCATTGAATCACGTGGGTTCATTTTCGCGGGGGTCCTGGCGAACCGGTTGAACGCCGGATTCGTCCCGGTCCGGAAACCCGGCAAGTTGCCCGCGGACTGTTTTGAAGTCAAATACAGCCTCGAGTACGGTTCAAACTCCCTTGCCATCCACCGTGATGCGATCGGTGTGGGAGAACGAGTGCTGATCGTAGATGACTTGCTCGCGACAGGGGGAACGGCAGCCGCGACTGTATCGCTCGTTCGGCAGTTGGGAGGCGAGATCGCCGGACTCGACTTTCTTGTGGAACTCCAGGGCCTAAAGGGTCGAGAGAAACTGGTCGGCTACCCCATCCATTCAACTATCCTCTATCCCTAGGGGCCCCCAACTTTTTGCCTACATCCCCTTGTCAAAGATCATAGCCCCATGCTATGAATGCCGAACTTTTTTCGGCTATTCAACGTTCACCACAGGAGTAGGACTCGTCATGGCAACAAAGACCCCCGCCAAGAAAAAACCCGTGGCGAAGGCCAAGGTCCGGGCAAAGCTCGCAAAGCCGGCGAGCAAACCTAAGCACGATCCGGTTGTAGTCGCCCCAAAACCTGTCAGCATGGCAGTCTCTCCCCTGGCTGCCAGACCGAAAGAATCGGCGAAAGAACGTGAAGACCGGGAGCGCCGCCGCCAAGCCCTCCATCAGATGTTGATGCGGAAGCGCCAGGAAATTCTCAAAGAGATTGAGGGGAGTCTGGGCCAATCCCTCATTGAAGATAAACAACGGCGGCTTGAATCCGCACGCGACGTCGGCGATCAAGCCCTCATGGATCTGGATCGCGAGCTGGGCATTTCTTTAATGGAAATGCGCAATCGCCGCCGGCAGGCCATCGACGAAGCATTGACGAGGCTTAATGAAGGCACCTATGGTATCTGTGCGGAGTGCGGTGTAGAGATCAGCGAGCGGAGATTGGACGCCGTCCCGTTTGCAAAACTCTGCGTCGAATGTCAGTCGAAAGAAGAGCTGCTGGAAAAAATCGAGCGAGAAGAAGATCGCGACTAGGCGTTCCTCCTGATGGCCAGTTCTCCCCACCTTGCGTAGCTTGTATTCCGTCACTATTGATTCTGATCTTCCCTGTTAGGCAAGGTTCGCGTTCTATGACGACGCTTGGTACCCTGCGTCGTATGTGGGAATGGATATGATGAGGCCAACGAGTCATCGAACGGTCGTCTTGGCGAGCGGAGGGCTGGATTCTACCGTCACTGCAGCCATAGCCAAGCAGGAGGGTTATGAGCTCTTCTTCCTCACGATTGCCTACGGCCAACGCCATGCGGTGGAGGTAGATCGAGCCAGGCAGGTTGCAGCCGCCTTGGGCGTAGCGAATCATCTGGTGATGAATCTGGACCTTCACGCCATCGGCGGGTCGGCGCTCACCGGGTTAGCTGCCGTGCCCAAGGACCGAGCAAGCAAAGAGCGTCACCAGAGCATTCCTGTCACCTACGTGCCGGGACGGAATCTCATCTTTCTATCAATTGCGGCAGCGCATGCGGAGGTCGTGGGAGCGACTTCCATCTATTTTGGTGCAAACGTGCTCGACTATTCCGGTTATCCCGACTGTCGGCCTGAATTCATTCGTGCGTTTGAAGCGGTAGTGAAGCAGGGTACGAAAGCCGGCATGGAAGGAATCCCCCTCCATGTCAAAGCCCCATTGCTGATGCTGAGAAAGGAGGAAATCATCCGACAAGGGATTGAACTACATGTCCCGTTTCATCTGACCCATAGTTGTTACGATCCGGTGGGGGATCAGGCTTGTGGGCGGTGCGATAGTTGCCTGATCCGGCTGGAAGGATTTGCGAAGGCTGGGGTTGTAGATCCCATCGCATATGCGATATAAAGCCGTGACTCGCGAGACTTGCGAGAAACGCGAGACTGGTTGGAAATTTATTCTCACTCACGATTCGCGAATGGTCCGGACAGTGGTTCTGATTCTATGACGAACCAGATGACGCCAGGATTCCAAATGGGAATGTGGTTACTGGGGCTTGGCCTGCTCGCGGCCTGTGATTCCTCGCAGCCGACACAAGCCATCGTGGGAGTTCCTGTGCCAACCGAGTTCCAAGTCGGCGAAACCACGTTCAACGCAAATTGTGCGGCCTGTCATGGAAATCAGGCGGCAGGAACGGACCATGGGCCTCCGTTAGTGCATAAGGTCTACGAGCCGAACCATCACGGCGATCAAGCCTTCCAACGGGCTGCAGCCAACGGCGTCCAAGCACACCATTGGCAATTCGGCAATATGCCCAAGATCGAAACCGTGACTCCCGGGGATGTCGATCAGATCGTGAAGTATGTACGCTGGCTCCAACGTCAGGCAGGCATTCAATAGACCCGTCTTCTTCTCATCGCCTCGACCTGTACAACGATAGCCCCAAATCCGTGCCCCCTCACCGTTCCTTCCCCCTTCTGGCTCTCTGATTTCTCGTGGGGGAACACCTATGCATGCGCTGCACCATTGTGCAGAGTATCCGGAGGACAAGGTCGCACGCGAGCGATCAGCTTGACCGGCTGAAATCGGTCTCCATACGAATAGGCACTGCGGGCATTCCCTATTCGGGAGTCTCGTTCAGGCAATTACCTCTGCCACCATAGAATGAGTATGGTCGCTCCGACGAGCAGCCGAAGTATTTTCTCTCCCTCGCCATATCGACAGCGCTTTCCGTAAATGCCTGGATGCTGTAGCGCCGTTCATACAGCCGGAGAGGCTACAAATTAATAAAGAAATTAATCATGATGCAGTTGTTGATCTGGTTGACCATCTCATCTCTGCGGGTGTTGATTATCTGCATTTGATAGCCCAGATCCACATTGAACTGTTTCATGAACTCGCGATTAAATCCGATAAAAAACCGGTTTTGGTCGAATCCTCCCTCAGGACCGCCACTGACCCCATTCAAGTTGACGAAAATTTCATCGAACGTCACGAACGACCAGCCGGGAAGCATCGGTAGTGGGAGATCCGCTCGTAACATCGTTCTGGCGCGAAAGGCAGTGTCGCTCACATGCTGTATCCATCGTTCTTCCAGTCGGGAGCGGCTGAGAATTTTTACGAATGGAAACGATTCGAGAAACGAAAATTTGTCCTTGTACGACAGCTGCTGATAGATGCGTTGTTCCCCGGTAAAATCGGGCTGATCGTTGGCCTTATAGTAGACGGTGTTCCACGCATACCCCTGCCATACTGACCACCGATCGTCCAGCTTGTAGCCAACGGCTGTACGAAGAATCAGTTGATCCAGCTGCGATACATCGTCCCCGAATCGCGGGTTGACCTCCGCGTACCCGATATAAGACGTCGAGAGCGGAACGGTCAGAAAGACCGGTGCCCACAGACGGAAGTCCTGCTGCACGTTTTCGCTGGCGAGGACCTCCGACCCGACCCCGGCCACGAGACTCCATACTGCCGCTCCAATTAATACAGGTTTGAGTCTTGAGCGCCATCCCTGTTCGTGACATGAGTCGTTTTTTTCCATGTACCCTCCCTCAACGATGATGACAAATTTCTGCCTTATAGCCGACTCTTGGGCCAGTATTCAATCACAAATCACGTGCAGGCCGAAAAGGTCCAAACGGCCCGAGGAAAGCGCTTCCCATTGCTGCCAAGCTCCGGCTCAATCATGGAGCCCTTGCCTCGTTACTCATGCCGACGCCGACAGCTGCGATACTGGCGGCAATCCAAAACATTCTCGTGGATCACAATGTGCTGGAGGAAGGAGCGGACGGGTTGTATGAAACCTGTGCTGCTCTGGCCGGCCCCGAAACAGAATCAACCCTGGCCGCTCTCCGTGCCGCACCAGACGTGACCGTGATGCCCTACAACGACAGTCCTGCAGTAATGAATGCCGTTCGCCGTGCGTTAGAGCGAGCGGGGTATCACCTCCGCTAGCAGAATCCTGAGCGAGCAAGAGATCCCTTCCACTTTGAGGTGCCAGGTGCGCAGCTCAGCGTCTCGGGAAACAACTTCAGCGGCTCCGAACCAGGCGTGGTCTGACGCAAGAGCAGCTCGCCGTCAATGTTGGCTTGTCCCGGACGTTCGTCACACGGCTGGAGCTGGGACAATACGACCCGCCGTTGAGCACGCTAGTGAGATTGTCAAAGGCACTGAGGGTTTCGGTAACGGATTTGTTGGGTGAGAGCATGAGTGGGAACGTATGGTGGCGGGTAGGAGACTTGAGAGTTATCCACCAGAAAGCGCCTTCCTCACGCCCTCGATCGGGATCTCGCGCCATGCGCCTAGCCGGAGATCTGCCAGTTTGAAGGGACCATATTGAATGCGCCTGAGTCTGGTTACTTCGTGCCCCAATGCCTTGAACAGTCTTCGGATTTCACGGTTTTTCCCCTGTATCAGAACCACTTCCAAATGTGATTCTCGTCCGGACTGCTTCTGAATCATCACGCTGTGGCACTGGAGTCGCTCGCCAGCATCGACCACTCCGACTACGGCCTCTGTAGCCTGTGCCTCAGTGAATGCTCCCCGGACTGAGACCAGGTAGGTCCTCATCACTTTACTGGTCGGATCGGTGAGATAGCTCGATAGTGCCGAATCGTTCGTAAGGAGGAGGAGCCCACTGGTCGCCTGATCGAGTCTCCCGACGGCATGCATATATCCGAAGTCCACCGGCAACAGGTCAAAGATTGTTTTACGGCCCTTTTCGTCACTGCGCGTCGTGATCACCCCTTTAGGCTTATGAAAGAGGAAAAATCGTTTGATCGAGTCCTGAATCGGTTGGTCATCGATCGAGACAGAATCTCTTGGCCACAAGACCCACGTTGCCGGATCGCGTATGACTCGACCATTGATACGGACTCGTCCTGCGCGGATCCATTCCTGGCTTGTGCCACGAGAGGCAATTCCACGCTTAGAGAGCAGCCGATCCACGGTGAGGCGTTTCGAAAGGCCGGCCTTACCCGTCATTCTGCACCATCTCAGTTCAGCGTAATTTCGCTGGCGTGCATTTCTTGGACAAATATAGAACAGAGACAGAATGCTCAAAAAGGCCGTCCAGCAAGGCCGCAGGCGAGTCGAAACCGGAGGCGTACCCTCGGAGGTACGTTGAGGATTTCGACGAACCGAGAACGACGCTGGCGGACTTTTTGAGCATTCTGTTAGAGAAGGCCGTGCTTCTTGAGATAATCCTTGTCAATGACGGGAGTCGGTTTGGCGGGAAGCTGTCCCCGTTCCTGCAGTAAGCGCTCGACGTATTTCCCGATCAAATCTGATTCGAGATTGACCTGACCGTCGACTTGCTTCAAACCCAGGGTGGTCACCTTCGCCGTGTGTGGAATAATCGAGACGGTGAAGCCACGATCGGTCACCTGGTTGACTGTCAAGCTAATGCCGTCCACGGTGACGGACCCCTTGACGATGCAGTGACGCAGAATTTCCAATGGAGCCTCGATCGCCAATAATATTGCGTTCCCATCCTGCTGGCGGCTACGAACCGTGCCAACGCCATCCACGTGACCGGCCACGAGGTGCCCACCCAGCCGTTCGTTGAGCTTCATCGCCCGTTCCAGATTCAGCGGCGCGCCGGCCGTAAGTGTCCCGAGAGTGGTCACGGACAGTGTTTCGGGAGAAACCTCCACGGAGAAATCGTGCTCATTCTTGTTCACCACCGTCAAACAGACGCCATTGACGTTGATGCTGTCTCCGATTTTGAGGTCGGCCATCACGGCTGAGGCTAGGATCGCCATCCTCGTCCCGGCAAGGGTCTTGTCGATTGAAATGATGGCACCGAGTTCTTCGACAATGCCTGTGAACATAAATCCACTTTCAGCTAACAGCCATCAGCTATGACTCTTTCTTAAAAACCTGGCGAACCACATACACAAACATGACAAGCAACACGAGCACGCCAATCCCCGCGAGCGCGCCAATCACAAGATTCTCTGTCGCGACGGTCTCCATCAGGAGATCATTATATAGTATTGATGCTACGGCCGTCTCATCATCAACCAGAACACCGCTGCCGCGACGAGTTGAAGACCGGCGATGATGGCGAAGGCGTTGGCATAGTCCAGGCGCGCGATCAGGCTCCCTGCCAGAAGCGGCCCGGCCGCGTGGCCGATATCTCCGATCGTCCCTTGCATGCCCATCCCTGCCCCGAGCGTCTTAAATTCGGAGCTATCCGCGACCAGTGCGGACGACGAGGATGAAACAACGGCTTCGCCGAATCCGAAGCCCGCCGCGAGCAGCAATAACAACCAGAACATCGAGACATGAGGGATGCAGATGAAGGTCGCCGCACAGAGCATGAGGCCAATGACGATAAGCGGCTGGCGCCCTATGCTATCAGACACCCGACCCATAATCGGCTTGGCGACGAGCGACGTGAGGGCCTGGACCGTGAACAGCAGCCCGACTTCTCCCGGATTCAATCCCGCCGAGACACCATAGAGCGGGAGGAAGGCCATCAAGGCTCCGTTCGCAATCATCTTGGCTGCATCGGTCAAGCTGGTAATCAAGACCTTGCGATTCCTGGCAACCACCATGAAGCCCTTCCACATCTCTGCCATAAGCGGGGCCATCCCCTTCTCCTGAATACGCGGGGAGGGCGGTGTAAGGCGCAGGCTGTAGAAGATGGCAATGGCGATGCAGCCGAATATGCCGGCGGTCACGAAGGCCTCGGAGAATCCTGACGCATAGATGAGATAGCCGCCGATCAAGGGCCCGAGCAACGCACCGGATTGCGTGGAGGCCGTGTACGTACCAAGTGCCGCGCCGCGCCGTGCTGTATAGAGATCGGCTACGGTCGCCAGTGCACTCGGCGCAAAGATGGCGGTGGCCAGCCCGTGAAAGAAGCGCAAAGCGGTCAACGTATCGAGATCTGTGACCCAGGGGTAGAGAAACGGAGGGAGCCCAAAAGCGACGACGCCGATCTGCAGCAGGAACCGTCGACCGTAGATGTCGGACAGCGCGCCGGACGGCAGTTTGAGGAACACCCCGGTGAGTGTGGACACCGACACGATGAGCCCGACCCGTTCAGGACCGGCCCCCAGCGATTCTGCGAACAGCGACAATACCGGCATCCGGACCATGTTGTAGCTGATAAAACAGAACACGCCGACGGTGCAAAGCAAGGTGAAGCTGCGTGACGTCGTCATGGTGGAGCTATCATGATTTGTGGTGCACTGCTGGGATGCGACAGATGCTCCAGCGCTTGTTTCAAGAAGGCCACCTCCTCATGAGGTAATGGTGGAATGTTGGTCGCCTCGAAGAGGACACGATCGGGATGTTCCCGCATTTCTTGTCCCAGACGATTGACGACGTTGACGCCTTTGATCAGCTTCCGTACCACGGTGTTGCCGACAAGCGGCCTGATGAGCGACGCCAGGCCCGCCAACACCCGGTTGTTCAATTTCGCATAGGCCACCAGCGTTGTTTCGACCTTGTCATTCCCCTGTCCGTCTTGTGCCGGAATCATTCTTATAAACACGACAGCCTTTCCGGTGATGTCCGGCAGCAGCGTGCTCGTGTGGGTCCCTTCCACATAATAAATCCGATTGATGGAGTCTTGATACACGAGTTCGATTATCCCTTCCGTTCCCTCGCCATCGTTGCACCAAAAGCGACCGGGCTCCCTCGCTTCCGATTTGTATGGGCTGATACCGAGTCGATTGATCAACGCGGCAGCCATCGGCGGACGGTCCAAAAGATAGCGATAGACTGGCTCGGAAAGCCGTACATGTATCGGCCCGACCTTGTTGGCTGTCGTGAAGTCGCTGATGATCGACTGCAGGGGGCAGGCCCAGTGTGTCTCAATCTGTTCAACTGGAACAGCTACCCCTTGATGCTGAGATGCCAGCACACAGGTTTCTGATTGGGCCAGGCTTGGACATAACGCTGGACTCAGCCCGATCAGGGCGAGCAAATACAGAACGCCGGCCCTTTCCACAACCAACAATCCGGGATTCATCACGGCTGCTTTCGAACTTGAATGGCGAGATGGATCGGAAAGAGTTGCCGAGAATCTTGTCGCAAGCGCGCCTGGCGCAGCAAGGTCTCAAGGGATGACGTCACAACACCTTCGAAGGACACCTGCCCATTGGTGAGCACCACGAGCGGTTTGGAAGAATCGATAAGCTGTTCGTTCAAAAAAATGCTATACCGTTGGACCCGGTCGACTTGGACTTCGATGCGATTCGGACCCACGATGGAGGCATCCAGTCTCGCATATTCCCGGCGTTTGATCAGGTCGTCTCGTTTGCTGATCAGATCTTCGGAAAACGCAGCAATGGGATCGGTCGCGTCGATGCGCACCCATCCAAACGGTTGAAGGTGGCTCGCCTCACGCACCACCGTCACGGTTGTCGGCAGGGGATTGCGCCTTTGAGCATTGAACCAGTGCACTAGCTCGGGCAATTCCTCTTTGGGGAAATAATGCCCGCCCGCCATAGGATGCTCTCGATCATGTTCTCGATAGACAAAGGGATAGCCCAACTTGGTCAATTCATTGGTGATCGAGCGGCTCAGTTCTACCGGCATCACCTCATCTTTCGCTCCATGAATGATATAGACCGGCGTGGAGCGCAGATTGGCTAGGAACGGCAACAGCACATCGTCGAGGCCGCTGGCCATGGGGGCAAGACCTGCGAACAGAGGTGCGTGATGCATGCCGATCACCCAGACGCCGATTCCACCGTTGGACATGCCGGTGAGAAAGATTCTGTCAGGGTCGATGTGATAGCGCCGTTGCACGGAACGAATCGTTGCCAACACCACCTCCTCCGCCCCTCTCGTAAACCATGCACCCATCGGCACAGTTGGACAGACCAAGACATATTCTCCGCCTAGTCGAGCCTGCCAACGCTCCAGATAGGCCTCACCGGTAAACCCCGCGCCATGTAGGCAGACGACCAATCCATACTCTTTCGCCGGCTGATAGGTCAGGGGAATGAAGAGTGCCAGGTGATAGGCACGTCCCCGCACATCGATTCGCTCCGCTGGAAGAGTCCCGGTCGGCTGCGGAGGATAGACTCGCTCTGTTTGAATGATCCGTACTGCCTGGTCAATCGTGACATCGGGATCGGACAGCATCGACTGAAGGGTACGAGTTGCCTCATCCGTATCCGCACTATCCAAATAGCGGAAGATCTGCGCTTTGAGATCGGCTGGGAGTGGGCCAGCATCAGCCGCTTCCACTGCACGATCGACAAGCACCGTAAGAATGACGGCAAGAACCGCACAGAGGAACCTGGGCATCACAGATCTCCTTCCACCACCAGATCATTCCCTATGCGACGGACCGAGACGTGACGCAATCTCAGCACCTGGGCCAAGCGATTCGGGCCTCGGTCGCCAATCACCGCCTTGGCGTCCTGCCCTCCCATCAGAATAGGGGCAAGATACAGCACGACGTGATTGACGAGTCTCTCGTGTAACGCTGCGGCATTCACTGTGCTGCCTCCTTCGATGAGCAGCGACGTAATTCCGCGCTTGCCCAGGATCTTCAGCAACGCTGGAAATGAGACGCGCCCGTTCTTTGCCGAAACGGATACAACTTCCACCCCTGCCCGTTCAACTGGGTGGCGGCGTGAATGGGGTGCACGACTCGTGGTGACGATCAATGTCTTTGCCCGGTCCTGCCTGGCACAGACCCTCGCCGTCGATGGCGTCCTGAGCCGGCTATCGAGCACGACACGCAACGGTTGCCGTGGCGCCAGTTTGAGTGGCCGGTCGGACAGTCGAGCCGTCAGCGTGGGATTATCCTTGAGCACGGTGCCGATCCCGAGGACCACTGCATCCACCTGACTCCGCAGTCGATGTGCATCCCGCCGCGCGAGCGGCCCGGTAATCCATCGAGACTCTCCCTTCGCCGTGGCCACCTTTCCATCCAATGTCATCCCGGCCTTGAGAATCACGTAGGGGCGGCCGGTCGTTGCCCAGTGACTGTACCAGCGATTCAACTGTCCGGCTTTCTCATGTGCTACTTCCGTCATCACCGTGATCCCAGCCCTGCGCAGAGCAACAATCCCCCGTCCCTTGACCTTCCTATTGGGGTCAACCAGAGCCACCACCACCTGCCGCACGCCGGATTGAACGATTGCCGGAACACAGGGCGGCGTTCGTTTGAGGACATGGCAACAGGGTTCGAGTGTGACATAGAGCGTCGCGCCCTTGGCGCGTGGCCCCGCTTGATTGAGCGCAAGAATTTCTGCGTGGGGCTGCCCTGGGCCATGGTGATAGCCATGGCCGATGATGCGGCCGTTCTTGACAACGAGGGCGCCGACCATTGGGTTTGGACTGGTCTTACCCTGGCCCTTCGCCGCGAGACGAAGGGCCAGGGTCATGAAGCGGAGATGCGGTGTGGTGGCGGTCACCGTTTCTTGCGCGTGATGTGCGATCGGCGGCCAGGCTGCCGAGCCGACTTCGTCTTGGTCGTTTTCGTCGTCGGCTTGGCACGACGTCCTGACACCTTGCGTGCGGAGAGGGAACGGCTCGATGCAGCTTCTGCCAAGGCCGCATGGGCCGCCGCCAGCCGCGCAATGGGGATGCGATAAGGCGAGCAGCTCACGTAGTCCAATCCCAGTTCATGGCAGAACTCAACGGAACTGGGATCGCCGCCGTGCTC
>JACAFD010000219.1 GCA_013388555.1 Nitrospirota bacterium
CCTGCCTAGGCAGGAGACCCCTTCGGTTAACTAGCCTTGCGAAAGAAAAGGCGATTACTTGCCCTTCTCGTCCTTCTTCTTCTCTTCGCCGAAGGTATCAACGTACTTGCCGCCCTTTTCGTCCTTCTTCTTTTCCTCGCCGTAGGTCTCGACGTACTTGCCGCCCTTTTCGTCCTTCTTCTTCTCTTCGCCGGCGAAGGCCGGGGCGCTGAACGTCACTGCCACTGCCACTGCCATGATTGCCATCAACATGCTCTTCATAATAGGTCTCTCCTTGTTTAGGGTTTTGAATTGTACCGACCATCGGCACTAAGCCCTGTAAGCTAAGCAAGCTTAATGCCTATTAACTGAGATCTATGAATTGTAAATCTATCAATATGTTACATATATTCACGGCCTGCCTATGGAGGGCTTGTCCTTCGTTTTTCTGTGGCAGAATGGTTGAGTTCTTACTAAACTGCCACAGATCGATATGGGTGATTCAGGCCGACGATACGGGCAGCTTCGCGACTGCATCCAGCCAGGCGTGCTCGTGCTATTTGTCGGCATTAATCCTGGCCTCCGTTCGGCACAGACCGGGCACCATTTTGCCGGACACTCAAATCGCTTTTGGAGGCTTCTGCATGAGTCGAAATTGGTCAGTGAGCCTCTGACTTATCGGGAGGATCAACGCCTGCCAGAATGGCAGCTCGGTCTGACCAATATAATCGGCCGCTGTTCCGCCGGGATAGATGTTCTTGACCCTGTTGAGTATCGACAGGGCGTCGCAAGTCTGAAACGAAAAATCAGACGCTACCGCCCGCACCTTGTGGCCCTCTTGGGTGTCACGATCTTTCGAACGCTGTTCTTATCCAAGGAACGTTCGAAGAGTCCACTCGACCTTGGAGTAACCGGCATGGACCTCGCCGGATCACCGATCTTTCTTTTACCGAATCCGAGCGGCCGCAATGCCCATTACTCCTATGGCCAGATGCTCACTGCCTTTCAAGTCCTTCGTAATAACATGGAACGGTCTCGCAAGACGCACGGCTCCCCACCATGAAAGACTTCTAGCCCGACGATTTCTCGGAATCCTTTGCGCCTTTCGCACCTCCGGGCTACAGTCTGATCCATGCGATTGCAACCCTTATCATTGGAAAATCTGGCGGCTCTGACCTGCCCGAAGTGTGGCTTCGAGCAAGTGGATGGACCAGAGTGTCCGCGTTGCGGGATCATATTCTCAAAGTTCAAACCGCCGGTGGCGGCTGTCAAAGAAAAGCCGCCGACTCCTAGGCTCTTGTCTCAAGTGTTTCGTATTCTCCAGTGGATCTCGCTGACACTCAGCGTCGGCGTCCTACTCCTGATTCTTCGTCAAACACCGCCGCTGCCGATTCAAACGGACCAGCAGACTGCCGATCGTGTGGTCGAGAAGATGGCCGAGCTACAGATGGCTGTGCAGGCCGGCCGACCTCATGCTGTCACTCTTAGCGAAGCGGAGCTCAATCAGTGGGTGCGGGACAATCTTGCCATTGCATCCGTCCATCAAGCCCAGCAGGCAGGCATCCCTGCTCCCGTCGGAAGCGAACCCAGCGTACAAGAGGTCCAATCGGCACTGATTGAGGTCCGTATGAACCTTATGGGCAACCAACTT
This sequence comes from Nitrospirota bacterium, assembly GCA_013388555.1. Lineage (GTDB taxonomy): Bacteria > Nitrospirota > Nitrospiria > Nitrospirales > Nitrospiraceae > Palsa-1315. The sequence goes on from JACAFD010000219.1 coordinate 1,631, forward strand.
CGGGCCCATGCGCTCTTTTCCCTCTATGGGAAGGAGATCTCGCTGCAACTCGACGGAACGATTGACACCCAAGGGGGCTATATTCGGCTCAACCCCATCGCGGGCAAACTGGGCTCATTGCCCATTCCATCCTCGATGCTCAACTCTGTCGTTCATCAACTGTTCGACTCGCCCCAGAATCGAGACAAGTTCCAGCTCCCACCTCAGATTGAATCTCTCAGGATCGAGAACGGCACACTCGTCATCGCCACGAGGTAGCAGTCGCTCTAAGGAGCCTGTCCGACATTGACCGTTCTACTCCGGCGAATGATCTGCGACCAGCTACGTAGTTCTCAGCCAGAAGAAATCCTCAACGTATTCCAGCGAATACGCCTCCGGTTTTTTCTGGCCTGCGGCCTCGCATCTGGCCGCATCTCCTTTGCCTCGTCACGAAGGCAATGTCGGTCAGGCTCCTAAGCCTCTGTTTCAGCTCCCTTGATGAATTCGCCTGTCATTCCTGGAACAAGACTGGAAATCATGCTATCTTCCGTGCCCAACAGAGGTCCGGCGTGCACGAGATGAACGACGCCGGCGGACAGTTCAACATCCTGCTAGATCAGGAGAAAACACATTCATGCTACTCGAAGGCAAAAAAGGACTCATCATAGGCGTCGCCAACAAGCACAGCATCGCCTGGGCCATTGCACAATCGGCGGCAGGCCAGGGTGCTCAGCTCTCGTTCAACTATCAGAACGAGAGACTACGGGAGAATGTCGAGGAACTGGTCGCCACCCTGCCCGGAGCGAAGGCTTTTCCCTGCGATGTGGCAGATGACGCGCAAATTTTGGCACTCATGCAGAACGTAGAAAAGCAGACAGGAAGAATCGACTTTCTTATTCACTCCATCGCATTCGCCCCGCGTGAAGAACTCACGGGGCAGTTCGTGAATACCACCAGGCAAGGATTTGCCACAGCACTCGACGTCAGCGCCTATTCCCTCGTGGCTGTTACCAGAGCAGCGATACCTCTGATGACTGAAGGCGGTTCAGTTGTTACCTTGACCTATCTCGGCGCTGAACGGGTCGTGCCCCATTACAATGTCATGGGGGTAGCCAAAGCTGCGCTCGAAGCCACCGTCCGGTATCTGGCCCACGACCTTGGACCCAAAAACATCCGGGTGAATGCTATCTCCGCCGGCCCCATCAAGACTCTCGCTGCTCGCGGAGTCTCCGGAATCAGCAAGATGGTGGATCACCACCGAGAGTTTGCCCCTCTCCGCCGTGCAACGGAACAGGGCGAAGTCGGTGACACGGCGTTGTTCTTAGTCAGTCCTCTAGGGCGTGGAATTACCGGAGAAGTGATTTACGTCGATGGCGGGTACCACATTCTCGGCTCACTCGCATCAGCGGACTGACGTGAAGCGTATCTCGTGAAGCGCGGGCTTTGTACTGCGAGAGACGAGATACGAGCAACGGTTCACGCGCGATGGTTACTCGAGCGTTCGCCTGAGGGTTTTCAAGTTCCCGCGCTTCGTCTTACTCTCCAACCGTCGTTCCTTTGAACCCTTTGTCGGTTTCGTGGCTCTGCGTTTCTTGCGCGGGATGGCCACGCTTCGAATGAGTTCGCTCAATCGTGTGAGCGCATCCTCTCGATTCTGCTCCTGGCTCCGATACTGCTGCGCTTTGATCGTGATCATGCCCTCTTGTGAAATGCGATGATCCTTCAATTTCAGAAGCTCTTCCTTGTAGAACGGGGGGAGGGAGGAGGCGACAATATCGAATTGCAAATGAATCGCGGACGAGACTTTATTTACATGCTGTCCCCCAGCACCCTGCGACCGCATCGCATGGATGTCGATCTCAGAATCAGGGATAGCAACGTGTGATGAGATGTATAACATAAGGACTGTTTGTGAAATGTTCTCAGCCGGTCAAGCGTACCGTTGCGCGCCCTAGGGAGCATTCTTTCACACCGCACCCTTGGCGACAAGCAGGCGGGTTATGGCGTGGCCAACATTGATAGACGAATGAAAGGCTGCCATGGCACAGCTAGGAAGGCACCCGGAAGTTGACCTAGCCCTGTGGAGTTGTTTCGAAGACTCCATCTGATAGAGTCCGGGATGATCGGCCTGAGAGGGCGTAGGCGGCTGTACTAGGTGTAACGATATCTGGAGCGATTAGAAGTTTAGGAAAGTTCGGGCAGGCGATTGATAATTCTCAACCGTATCTCATCTCCCACCTGCATTTGCACCATCTTGGTGGCCAGGCTCTCACGAACCCGATGGGCATCCTCTAACTTAAATTGAATCTGCCCTCCGCTTTTTTCCACCAGATGATAGAGCAGCAACGTCGTTAAGTGCCTTAAATCCTCGTCAGTGGTGTTTTCACTCAAATTCAGGATTTTCGACACTGGACGGGCCTCATGCAAGAATAATCAGACTCCTTTATCGCCGAATCCCCTATGGTTCCGCAATGACCCAAAGGGAGGGTGAGAACTGCCTCTCCAGAGAGAGAATTCCCTGCCCGACACATCGGCTCACTATCAATTCACTGTTGTTACAATGGGTTACGAGTTAAGGGCTGCTTGTGGGCTGCAGAACCACAAGTGTGGATACAGGCGCGATCTGGACACCTTCTGTAGCCTAGGCTCAGGTCTTATCGGAGGCTCTTTCCGTCTTCGATCGGGGAAGTATTTCAGGGAAGTCCCCAACACAAAAGAAGCAAAGGGCTTCGGAATTGATTTGAGGAGAGAGGTTTAACGGAGTTAGGATTTCGAGTCTTGATATTCCTCGTGCCAGGCCATCTGGATTGCTTCCAGGATTTTTTCATTCGATTTTTTCGGATCGTCCTTGAAATCGGGGAGTGCCACGATCCAGGCGTGCAGATCGGTGAATCGAACAGTGAGAGGGTCCGACTCGGGATGTTCTTCGACTAACCGAATCGCAATATCCTCGGCATCCTGCCATTTTAGATCCATATCCACTCCTCATATTCCGGCGTAAGTCGGCCACGGCATCAGTACGGGATCGTTGCTACGTCACCTCAGAGACCTTTTTGCCCTGCAATCCCTTCGTGAGCGAATCGTTCAAGAGCGCGACGGTCAGAGGCTTTGCGGCCTGTTCGAGTTCTGCCATGCTTGCACGGATCGCGCGCGGATCTGTGCCGTCCTTGGCAGCGGATAGTACCGCGAGCGCGGTACGAGTTGCAGCGCTGTCGTCTGAGGCGATGAGATGGCCTCCCTCTAGAAGGGTTTTTTCTGTCGCCGTAATCAGCGCACCGGCATCCAGTCGCGCTTCGATCAACTTGCGGGCGGAGACATCGTCCCCGGCAAACTTAAATGAATCTTCGATCATTTGCTCTACTTCACTATCCGACAAACCATAGGACGGCTTGACCTCGATAGACTGGCTTTGTCCTGTCCGCATGTCCTTCGCCAGTACGTTGAGAATGCCATTTGCGTCAATCAAGAACGTGACTTCGATACGTGGGACACCGGCGGGCAAGGGCGGCACCTTGAGCCTGAATCGTGCCAGGCTTCGATTGTCTTTCGCGAGCTCACGCTCGCCTTGAAGAATGTGAATGTCCACACCGGTTTGGCCGTCCACGTAGGTTGTGAACATCTCTTTTGCGCCGGCTGGAATGGTCGTATTTCGTCTGATCACGCTGCTCATCACCCCGCCCATCGTTTCGATGCCGAGCGATAACGGGGTGACGTCCAGCAAAAGCATGTCGGTGGTGCCGCCGCTCAAAATATCGGCCTGCACGGCTGCGCCAAGGGCCACAACTTCGTCTGGATTGAGTTCGCAGTGCGGTGTCTTCCCGAACAATTCCTGAACGCGTTGCCGAACCAGCGGCATGCGTGTGGATCCGCCGACAAGCACCACTTCATCGATGTGCTCAGCAGTGAGTTCTGCATCCTTGAGCGCTTTGCGGCAAGGAGCCAGTGTGCGTTCAATGAGACCCGTTGTCAGGGATTCAAGCTGATCTCTCGTCAGCTCTCTGGTAAATCTCCCTTTGCCGTCAGGAAGGTCGAGCATTACCGTCGTTTCCGGCACATCGGAAAGCCGAATCTTTGCGCGCTCGGCTGCCAAACGGACGGCCTGCATATGGTCGGGATAGGCGTGCAGATCGAGGCCATGTCGTTCGTGAACTTCTGTGATGAGCAGATCGGCGATCAGCCGGTCGAAGTCGTCCCCTCCCAGATGCGTGTCGCCGTTGGTGGCCAGGACTTCGAAAATCCCGTTTTTAAGTTTCAGAATCGAAATGTCGAACGTGCCGCCTCCAAGATCGTAGACGGCGATTGTGCCTTGGGTCTTTTCTTGGAGCCCGTAGGCGAGCGAGGCGGCTGTCGGCTCGTTGATGATCCGCAGCACCTCAAGGCCGGCGATCATGCCGGCGTCTTTAGTGGCTTGTCGCTGACTGTCGTTGAAGTAAGCCGGTACGGTAATGACGGCCTTGGTGATACTCTCGCCCAAGTGCGTTTCGGCCCTCAGTTTCAGCTCTTTGAGAATCATGGCTGAAATCTGAGGTGGCGAATAAGTTTTCTCGCCGAGTTTGAAGCGGATCACCCCGCCCTGTTCCGTTAATGTGTAGGGAAAGTAGGCAATTTCACTTTGCACATCAGCCAGACTCTTACCCATGAAACGTTTCACGGAATAGACGGTTCGTTCCGGGTTTCGCGTTAAGTGCTCTTTCGCTGGATCGCCGACGATGAAACCGTTGTCGGTCATGGCAACGACGGAAGGCACCATATTGCGCTCGTTCCGCCCCGCGATCACGCGCGGGGCTCCCCTGTCCATATAAGCGACCAATGAATTGGTCGTGCCGAGGTCGATTCCGACGATACGAGCCATAGTCATTAGGAGATCGTGGCGACGAGGTCGTTGACGATGTTCTTCACGTAGGTGCGGTTCGACAAGATGTCTCGCATGTGCTTGAGAATCCGATCGCGTTCACTGCGGGTTTGGCTCGTCGCTTCGCCGCGGTCTTGGAGGGCATCCCATTGTGCGAAGAGCTCTTGTAAAGCGGCTTCCATGACCTGTTGGCGCCGTTCGAGCGTCGCGCGTTCCGCCTGAAGTTTGACGCAGAGTGTGGCTGCGGTGCTGGAGGCACGATCTGCAGCACGGTACTCGTCCAGCGTGTCTTGCAGTTCGAGGATTTCTTCGAATAGGTCAGCCGGGGGCGAAGTTCGAATGTCTTTCACGGCACCGGCCTCCAGGTCCAGTAGATACTCGGCCCGTTGAATGGGATCGCGGAGCGTGCGGTAGGCGGTATTCAACATCGCTGAATTGGCGAGGCTGATGGTCTGTTCGCTCACGCTCTTGTTCTGATAAAAATCAGGATGGAACGCGCGGCTCAGTTCGTAGAACTTGGTTTCCAGTTGATGCTGGTCGATCGTCAGGCGGCGGGGGATGCCCAGGCAGGTGAAGTAATCGAGTTCTTTCGAAACAGGCTGGACCTTGACGCAGCGGTCACAGAAATATTCACCGGACATTTCGGACTGGCAATGCCAGCACATGCTGCGAGCCATCTGTAGGTCACGAGGGCTAGAGTTGTGTGTGTGTTGATGGTCCATTCCCTACCTCTTCTGACAAGACGGGCACGGCTACCTGCCATGCCCGTGGACGGTCACGATGCTCTGCTGACGCTCGTTATGCCGAAAAGGACTCCCCGCACCCACAGGTTTTGTCGGCATTCGGATTGACGAATTTGAAGTTTCCACCCATCAGGTCTTTTTGGAAATCCAACTGCGTGCCTTGAAGGTAGATCGCGCTCTTGGCGTCGACAATAACCTTCACACCGTCGAAGTCATGGACCTGGTCGTGCGGCCCGATCTTTTCATCGAAGTTGATCGTGTAGCTGAGGCCTGAGCAGCCGCCGCCCTTCACGCCGAGTCGGAGCCCCCCTTCAGTGAGGCCTTGCACGTTGATGAGGCGTTTCACTTCTTTCAGTGCCGCCTCGCTGAGCGTAATCACCGGAGCTTGCACGTCTGCGTTCGTCGTGTCCATAGCGCACTCCCTTTGTTCTCGTTACTTTGCTTCGGCCAGCGCCCCATCGGCTTTCTTCTGATAGTCCGCGAGGGCGGCCTTGATCGCGTCCTCGGCGAGCACAGAGCAATGGATCTTCACGGGCGGAAGGTTCAGTTCCTGCACAATGTCAGTGTTCTTGATCTTCTGCGCTTCTTCGATGGTCTTACCCTTCAACCATTCGGTGGCAAGGCTTGAGCTGGCGATCGCGGACCCGCAGCCGAATGTTTTGAACTTTGCATCCACGATCGTATCGTTCTGCACCTTGATCTGGAGCTTCATGACGTCGCCGCACTCCGGGGCCCCGACCATGCCGGTGCCGACCCCTTCCTCTTCCTTCTTGAAGCTCCCCATGTTGCGGGGGTTGTTGAAATGATCGACGACTTTATCACTGTAGGCCATAAATACCTCCTGTATCTCGTTGTTCGTGAAGCGTATCTCGTCAGTCTCGCTTCACGTAGTACGTTTCACGCTTCACGCGTTCAGTGGGCAGCCCATTGGACTGATTTCAAATCAACGCCTTCTTTTGCCATTTCGTACAGCGGGGACATTTCCCGCAACTTGGTGACGATCTCGATCACCTTCTTGATTGTATAGTCGATCTCATCGTCCTGGTTGAAACGGCCCAGACCGAAACGGATCGAAGAGTGTGCCAACTCCGTCCCGACCCCCAATGCGCGGAGCACATACGAGGGTTCCAATGTGGCAGAGGTGCAGGCCGAACCGGACGAGAGGGCGATATCCTTCATGCCCATCAGCAAGGATTCACCCTCCACATAAGCAAAGGAAATATTGAGATTGCCGGGGAGCCGGTTGGTCGGATGGCCGTTCAGATAACTTTCTTCGAGAGCCTTCATGATACTAGCCTCCAGCCGATCGCGCATCGCAGTCAATCGCGCTGCGTCCTTGGCCATCTCCTGCTCGCAGAGCTCGCAGGCCTTGCCGAATCCCACGATTAAGGGCACCGGAAGCGTCCCGGAGCGCATACCGCGCTCGTGTCCCCCGCCGTCTATTTGCGCGACGATGCGAACCCGTGGATTCTTTTTTCTCACATAGAGCGCCCCGACCCCCTTGGGTCCATACATCTTGTGGGCAGAGAATGACATCAGATCAATGCCCATATCCTGGACGTCGACCGGGACCTTGCCGACACCCTGTGTCGCATCGCAGTGGAAGAGAATGCCCTTTTCCTTGGCAATTTTGCCGATCTCTTTGACGGGATTGATCGTGCCGATTTCATTGTTTGCCAGCATGATGGAAATAAGGATCGTCTTCTCTGTAATAGCTTTCCGCACATCCTCGGGATTCACCATCCCGAATTTATCGACGGGAAGATAGGTGGCTGCCGCTTTGCCCCTGCCCTCTAACGATTTGACAGTATCGAGAACTGCCCGGTGTTCGGTGGACGATGTAATGATGTGGTCGCCCTTCTCCTTATACATGTCCAGCACGCCCTTGATCGCGAGATTATCCGATTCAGTGGCGCCGCTCGTGAAGACGATCTCTTTTGAATCAGCCTTGATCAGCTTTGCAATCTGTTTTCGTGCGATTTCGACGGCCTCTTCCGCAGCCCATCCGAAGGCGTGGTTACGGCTGGCCGCGTTCCCGAATTTTTCGACGAAGTAGGGGAGCATGGTGTCCAGTACACGTGGATCCATTGGTGTCGTGGAATGGTTGTCCAAGAAAATCGGCAGTTTCATCGTTCAACTCCTTGTGCCGTGGGGGACTGAATTGTAATGAGGGGTGTGCCACCCATCATATCTTGCAGGGTCATGTTATTGAGCAATTGGGCGATGCTGTCCTGGACCTTCAGGAGCGGTGTGCGGATATGGCAATTTTCCCGCTGCATGCAGAACTCTCCATCCTTCTCGTGCGAACAGTCGGTGATACCCAAGGGGCCCTCAATGCTTTCGAGAATTTGGGCGATGGTAATCTGGTGCGCACGTCGGGCCAGCAGGTAGCCGCCCTTGGGACCATTATGGCTTTCAATCAGTGCATTCTTGGCAAGGGTCTGGAGCACCTTGGCCAGCAACTCGAGGGGGATGTTATATTCCTCCGCAATCTCCTTCGTGTTCACGACGCGCCCAGGCGTCACGTCGCCGAATTGCACAGCAGCAATGTGCTGAAGGGCCATGAGGGCATAATCGGCTTTTTTCGAAATCTTTAACATTGCTATTGCCGATCATAACGGTCGGAGACTATAATGATCTCCGATCAATAAGGTCGGACTAAGAATAGCATGCGGATTTCCAAGCTGTCAACAGCGGGACATAAGATTGTAATAGGCTGAGAAAGGACCAGGCATATGGGCGGGACCAATCCGTACATTGAAAAAACTGATTACGAGCTTCCTCGAACAACCTATACAGTCACGTTTATCGCCCCTGACGGCGTAGTGACGAAGGTTGAAGTTGATCCAGCAAAAATCCCTTATGGCCCGACGGGGCTTCCGGGTAGTCTCCTGGATGTAGCGATGGGAAATGGAGTTGCATTGGAACATGTGTGCGGGGGAGTCTGCGCCTGTTCGACTTGTCACGTCATCGTGAAACAGGGCCTTGAGAGCTGTAATGAAGGGACAGACGATGAGTTTGATCAGCTGGAAGAGGCACCAATGATCACACTGCAATCACGGCTCGGATGTCAATGTGTGCCAAACGGAACGAAAGACATTCTTGTCGAGATTCCAGCCGTGAATAAAAACCTTGTGAAAGAGGGCCACTAAACATAACAGTCATTAGTCACAGGTCATTGGTCATTTCTGAGAGATGATTCGAGGTTAGATCTTCCCAATGACTATTGACCGATGACGAGTGACCTTTCTTCAGTCGTACGTTTCCGTC
>JACAFD010000310.1 GCA_013388555.1 Nitrospirota bacterium
GTAGCCCAGCAGCGCCCGCAAATCCTTATCGTGAATGCCGCCGATCACCACACCCGCCACCCCCACCTCTTTCGCGCGAGACAATGCGTCCGATGAGGCGAAGGAGCCGCCCACGACGATCTTACCTTTCATATCTGCAGTGAGATGATGAGGCGTGAGCGCTTCGTCCGGTGACGACACCGCGATCACGATTTCGCCCCTGGTTTCACCGCCGATACCGAAGATGCCCTGCACCAGACTGCAATCAGTCTCTACCACAACCCCCTGCTGCGGAATCACCTCGACAATGGTCCCATCGACGTAGCCCAGCAATTCAAGCACACGCGGCGGGTCCCGCAACAGCACCTGCCCCGTGACGGTAGACACGGATTCCACAACACCGGTGATCGGCGAGCGAACTTCCGTCTTGAACCACTTCACGAGCGGTTTATTTTCGGCCAGGATTTCGTCCTTCTGGATCGGGTCACCGGCCTTCTTGATCATATATTCATGGATCTCATCCGGCGCCACACCCAACTGATTCGCAAGATTCAATGGGTAGACCTTCCCGGGCAATTCCGCACGAGCCACTGCCTGATTCGCGCGCACAGTCTCCCCGGCTGTGACCAGCACGATGCCAGGCAGGGACAACATCCGCCGCCGCCGGACTAGGGTCTGCTCTGTGACGGTTAAACCCGGGGTATAGGAATGGGCCATTCTTTGAGAAGGTTCAGGTTGAGGTTTAGGTTGAGAAATCCTGACTCGCTTTCTTCACTCAACCTTAACCTCAGCCTCAACCTCAGCCTCCCTTAGGGTACAGCCCGACTGCGCTGTACCATTTCGTGAGCGATGCCACTCTGGCTGCATGGTCGGTCGGCAATTCCAACGGCCGCCCTCGCCCGTCGAGCAACAGCCCCACCACACCGCCATGCACCTCTCGTGTCACCGCGACTCCTGTCCCTGCCCCGAGATTCACCTGTTTGGCCGGCTGGACCGTCATCGAAGCCTTCTGCCCGCTGGTCAATGGAATCAGCCGCAGGTCACCGAACGAGAGCGTCCCCTTGTCCACGCGGCCATCCGGGAAGGTGATGGCATACTCCGCGCACCGTTCTCCATCCTTCCCCTGTCCAATCGGCGCGACACAGGTCCCCAAGTAGACCATGCAATCGCGGACGAAGACGTCGGTCGCCGCCTTTTCATTGATCGTCGAGAGCACACCGAGGTGCGGCATCATGAAGATGCTGTCCACCGAAAGCCTCGTCACCCCGAGCGGTTCATAGGCATCCACCATCATCAGCATCGATTGCACACGACGCGGCGCATGGGACAGAATCCCCCCGCTCCCGACAATGAGATCCAGCTTGAGCATGTCGATCAGCGTCTTGCCGGACTGTTGCTGCTAGAACACATCCGAAATCGTGCGCTCCTGTTGCACCCCCTTGAGGGCCGTCGCGAGAGATTTATGATGGATCAGGGCGAGCCGGAGCGCCTCACGGGCTATCGCATGTTCGATCTGCAGCTCGTCCAGCGTCTGCGGAATCGTCGTCGGCCGAACCATCTTGTTCTTGATCCGGTTGCGAAGGGTCTGTTCATCAATCGTGAACGGCACCCAACGCATGATATTGGGGAGCCCGGCTTCCGCCAGCACATTGGAAATACTGTACGACATCCCGAGGTTCGCGCTGACGGTCCGATTGAAAAGTCCCTCGAAGACCGAGAACACGTCCGTGGTGGCACCGCCGATATCCACCCCGATCACGTTCACATGCTCCCGCTTGGCGATCGTTTCCATGATCACGCCGACTGCTGCCGGCGTCGGTATGATCGGCGCACCGGCCATCTCGATCAGTTTTTTGTAGCCCGGCGCTTGCTGCATGACATGTTCGAGGAACAGGTCGTGAATTTTGTCTCGCGCAGGCGCAAGATTCTCCCGTTCCAACACCGGGCGAATGTTATCGGTCAGCACCAGCGCAGTTTTCTCACCCAGGATCTTTTTTACTTGCGGCTGGGCATCTTTATTGCCCGCGTAAATCAACGGGAGCTTGAAGGTCGCCCCGAACCGTGGGCGCGGCTCCGCCGCCGAAATATACTCCGCCATCTCGACCACATGGGTGACCGCGCCGCCATCGGTCCCGCCTGACATCAAGATCATGTCCGGTCTCATCGTACGAATACGCTCGATCTTTTCATGCGGCAACCGACCGTCATTCGACGCCAACACATCAATGACAATTGCGCCGGCGCCGAGCGCCGCCCGTTGCGCGCTTTCCCCCGTCATGTTTTGCACAACCCCGGTCACCATCATTTGCAACCCGCCGCCCGCGCTGCTGGTGGAAATATAGATATCCACGCCAGTTTTGGAATCATGACAAGGCGTGATAATCCTGTCTCCGTCGAGGATTTTCCGGCCGGAAAGTTCTTCAATTTCCGCAATCGCATTCAGTACACCACGCGTCACATCTTCGAAGGGCGCCTCCACCGTCGTCGGTGCTTCACCCCGATAGGTTTGCCGGTACCCGTCGCCGACCTTCTCGATCAGAATGGCTTTGGTTGTGGTGCTGCCACAGTCGGTGGCGACGATGACATTGAGGGGAAGGGTGGTGACCGGCTTGACGGGTGCTGGGCTCGGCACGCTCATTGAGCGGAGGCTCCTGGAGGAGCCTGGGGAGCAGACTTCGTTTCAATGATAGTGATCAGACGGGGGATCGTCTCGCGTCGCTCAAGCAATCGAGCCACATGCTCAATTTCCTTCGCGTTCAACGCCCATTCAACGATCGGGGCCAGGAAATACAGAGCCTGACTGCCGAGAAAGTTCATCGGGCCGAGCGATTAAAGAAATATCGTGGCAGGAGCAGTCATGCCCCGTTTGACCACCGCATCGGCCACCCGCTCAAGCAACACGAGGTCTTCACTCCTGAACTCCTCGGCCTCGGACTTGGTTGAAAATGCATGGGAGAGTTCTCCACGAACCTTGTCCCATTTTCCCGCAAAAGATGTCTTGGAGAAGGAAGTCATAACTGTGTGGAAAGGCAGTCGAAACCTGCTGTGGAGCGGAATTATATGGTGGGGGTGGGGAGGAGTCAATAAAAGGTAGGGAATGGCACCCGTGCTGATCCTTTGCTCCCGGAACGCGCACAATCAGAATGTGCTCGTTCGACGGCCGCACTCCTTCAACCAAACAGAGCAGATAAACAAGAGAAACCACCCGTCTCGCTCACCACGCGTTAGTACCCTCGCCCGGTGCTGCCGCCGCGTCCCATCCGATCCAGCGGAAGCGCCTCATAACGTTGTTTCAGATCCGGATGCTCGTTGAGATAGGCCTTGACTGCCGCTTCATCGGCGAAGACCTCCGGACTACGCTTTCGATATTCCTCGACCGTCAAATCATGCTTCGCTAGGACCTTTCCGAGTTTCGCCTGGATATCCGCGCCCAAGTTCCTCATCTGCTCAGGCGACGGCTGCTGGCCTCCACCAGCCGGCCCTCCACCCTGAAAATAGTTCATCATCATCTCGCCGACCTCGATTCGAGCGTTCACGAACTTTTCTACCTCGGCCGGTTCTGCTGCGAAGCAGGCATTCGCGATTAGCAGGCCTCCTAACGATATTCCGATGATGCAACGCTTCAGATTCATGACCATGGTTCCCTCTTAAAAATATGGCTGCGAATTTCAATCTGTAGAACAGGATGCATCATAACACTTCGGTCAAACAAAAGAGGAGGGAAGAGAAGGATTAGTCGGGCCACCCTGCTCCGTGCCCCGGGATCCTTCTTTGTCCGAACGTCTCTATTCAAATTGATTCGTGCCGAGATATGATTTTCTCGATTGCGGTAGGGTTGTGCCAGCACCGATGCAATGGCGCGTGGCACAAGAGCTACGCGATTGTAGGTGCAGAGGACGATGGAGACAAGAGGTGAAGGACTGTGCGTTGAGCGTGTTGTCTTCATTCGAGATTGGGTCAGACTACTCCCCGCTGGGCGACCGGTTTTGATAGCGGAGGGATTCTGCGCGATAAGTCGATCTTCCCCGATCTCGCATCGTGTTCGGCCTGTCCGTACCGTTCCGGCGTGCCGATGTCGGACCAATAGCCCTGATGGTCATAGCCCAGCACAGTTTCATTTCGCTGAATCCCCGACACATAGGCATCGATGATCGAAGACGCCTTGCCCTTTGGTACCTCGCGCAGGAGACGAGGATGCAAGATATGAATGCCGGCGAACATCCTCGGTTGAGTCACAGTCGGCTCGGATAGGCCACGCCCGGTGATCCGCACGATCCTACTGTCTTCCCCTACCTCGACCAGTCCCCAACGTGCCGCATCTGGGTCGGACCGGACGACCAAGGTAGCTGCCGCGTTTCGTTCCCGATGGAATGTCCACAGGGCCTCCAAGTCGATCTCCACGAGCGTATCGCCGTTCAGGATGAGCACCGGCGCTCCTGAAAAAATCGGCTCCGCCTGTTTGATCCCGCCGCCGGTTCCTAAAATTACCGGCTCGCGCGAATAGGTAATGCGCATTCCATACCGGGCGCCGGTACCGACCGCCTGCTCGATCATCGGCCCAAGGTGGTGCAGGTTGATCACAACATCCTGAAACCCATACCGCTTCAAGAGCAAGAGATTCCACATGATCAGCGGCGTGCCAGCAATAGGAAGGAGCGGCTTGGGAATCGTGTTCGTGAGCGGTCTCAGGCGAGTACCAAAACCCGCTGCGAGGATCATCGCTTTCATCGAGCCTCGTGAGGGGTAAGGGGTTTCAACTCCCCGTCGCCTAACGTCTCACCCCTGACGGTATTCACTGCAGTTCCGGCACATAGGGGGTGAGATGTTTCCGGAGGATGGCCAACTCGGGATACTTCTTGAGATTCCGTTTGACATAGTTCAAAACGCGCGGAATGTCTGCAAGGAACTTGGGATTGCCTTTGAC
>JACAFD010000211.1 GCA_013388555.1 Nitrospirota bacterium
GGACAATGGAGTGCATCTGGGCATTGTGGTGAATCTGTTTTAAGCAAGCGAGAAAGGCGCGAAGAGCGAGACATGCGCGACACGAAAGATGGGTGAGAAATTCCGAACACTTCAGTCTTCAGCCTTCAGGCGCCTTGCCTGTCGCGCCTGTCGCGCCTTTCTCGCCTGTCTCGCGCGTCACGCTCTGCTGGTGATCCTCACGACAGGGCTCGTGCTGGCCGAGACAGCCGGAACGGGCGCTGCGGTGGAGCCGACTCCGGATAGCTTGATGCAACAGGGACTGCAGGCGTACCAGCGGGGATCGTTCGATCAGGCTCTTGCCGCCTGGAAGCAGGCGGCAGAACTCTACGAGCGGGCCGGTAGGATCGGTGAACAGAGTCAGGCCCTGGCACAGGCTGCGCGGGCGTCTGAATCACTGGGCCAGGTCAGTCAGGCCTTGCAGCAATTTGAACTGGCTCTGACCCTGGCACAACAGACGGGAAACCGCGCGCAGATCGCCACGATGATGGAGAGTCTCGGCCGTACCTACCTGGCGGCGCGCAAACCGGACGCATCGGTGCAGTATCTGATCCAGGCCTTGGCCATGGCACAAGCAGATGGTGATCGACGCCTCATCTCGGCCATTCACAACGACCTCGGCATCGCCCATGTCGCCCAGCAGCATGACGCGGAAGCACTCAACGCCTTTGTGACCAGCGCACAAGCGGCCCAAGGGGCCGGTGATCGCCCTCTGACGGTGCGGGCCCGCATCAACGCGGCCCGCATGGCGTTGAAGATGAATCAACCGGACAATGCGCGTAACTGGCTGGACCTCGCCTTCGATGCTCTGCAAGGCTTTGAGTCTTCGCACGACAAGGCGATGAATCTCATCCAAGTGGGGCTGGCCTACCAGCAACTCCGGGCATTGATGCCGGCCATGGACGCACCCCTGCTGCTGCGCGCGGCCGGCTTGCTGCTGGAAGCGGCGACCGTGGCAAACCAGGTCGGCGACACGAGGACGCGCTCCTATGCCGAGGGCTATCTCGGTCACTTGTATGAAACCGACCATCGCTACGAGGAATCGTTGCAATTGACCAGACAAGCCGTCTTCTCCGCCCAATTGGCCAACGCGCCGGAGTCGCTCTTCCGCTGGCAATGGCAGCTCGGCCGTGTGTTGGCGGCGACAGGTAAACTCGACGAGGCCATTGCCTCCTACAGCCTTGCCACCACGACCCTGCGCCCCATCCGCCGGGAAGTCGCGTCTTCATGGGTGAATGACTCATTCGCCGGAGAAGATTCGGTCCGTCTCCTCTTCTTTGAGCTGGCTGATCTGCTGCTCCATCGCGCTTCGCTGACAGACGACTCGCAAGGGGCCGAGCTGTATCTCCGCCGCGCACGCGACGCAATTGAAACCTACAAGGCCACTGAGTTGCGGGATTACTTCCAGGACGATTGTGTGGATACCCTGCAGACCCGCATCACAAAGCTGGATCAGCTGGCCGCCGGAACGGCTGTGGTGTATCCCATCGTCTTTGCGGATCGGTTGGAACTACTGATCAGCCTCCCCAACGGACTGAAACGGCAGTCGATCCCTGTCTCAGCTGCCACACTCACACAGGAAGTGCGTGTCTTTCGCAAAACGGTCGAAAAGCGGACCACGCGCGAGTATCTTCCCCACGCCCAACAACTCTATGCCTGGTTAATCCGCCCCCTCGAGC
This sequence comes from Nitrospirota bacterium, assembly GCA_013388555.1. Taxonomy (GTDB): domain Bacteria; phylum Nitrospirota; class Nitrospiria; order Nitrospirales; family Nitrospiraceae; genus Palsa-1315. Next base: position 1,698 of record JACAFD010000211.1, read on the forward strand.
CGGATCTGGCTTCCTTCCGGATCGATACCCTGGTCTTTGTCCCTGATGGCCCGCTCCGCACAGTCCCGATGGCAGCTCTCCATGACGGCAGGCAGTTCCTCATCGAGAAGTTTGCGCTGGCCACCACGCCAGGCCTGAACCTTACCGACCCGAGGCCGATCGATCGTGAGAAGGTCCGGCTCTTGTCCGGCGGGCTCACGAAAGCCGTTCAAGGATTTCCTTCTCTCCCCTTTGTTGAGGAAGAGATCAATGCCATCCGCACGCTCTACCAGGGAGATCAACTGTTGAATGCCGAGTTTTCGACACCGCGGCTCGAACAGACATTACAACACCAGCCCTATGGCATCTTGCACATCGCCACCCATGGCTGGTTTGCCTCAGACACGACACAATCCTACCTCTTGACCTATAATGGAAAACTGACGATCGATGAGCTGGACCGTTTGATCGGTCTGTTCCGCTATCGAAAAGACCCACTGGAGCTCTTGACCCTCAGCGCCTGTCAGACCGGCACCGGTGACGACCGTTCGGCGCTCGGCCTTGCCGGGGTGGCCATCAAAGCCGGGGCCCGGAGCGCGCTCGCGACACTCTGGTTCATCAACGATGAAGCATCGGCTGCCTTGGTCTCCGAATTTTACCGGGAGCTACGAAACCCTACCGTCTCGAAGGCACAAGCATTGCAACACGCACAGCAGAAGCTCTTAGCAGATCGAGTCTATGAGCATCCGGCATACTGGTCGCCGTTCTTGTTGCTGAATAACTGGCTCTAACAGGATGCTGAAAAAGTCCGCCAGCATCGTTCTCGCTTCGCTTAGAGGCTCAACGTACCGAAGCGTACGCCTCGCCTCTAAGCTTGCTGCGGCCTTGCTGAACGGCCCTTCTGAGCATCCTGCAGGTGCGGAACCGGGACTGGCACCGCCGCAGACGGCGGAGCCAGTCCCTGCTGTTGCTGTTCTCATCGATGTGCTACAGTGTGCCGACGTAAGAAGAACGTGACTCCATTTGTTTGGTTAAACCAGATAGACCAGATAAACAAAACAAACCAGAGAACCAGATGAATTAGCCAGCCCTCAGCCTGCCAGGGAGGCGCCTATCCATGAGAAGCCTAACTATTGCTCTACTATCGGGAATGCTCCTGAGTATGGGTTTGTGTGTTTCAGCCACGAACCAGGCGATGGCGGAACAGCCCACCCTCTCGAAGTCCGGACCAACAGAGGATGCGCCGCTTCCCCTCTACCAACCCCCCAAGAAGATCACGCCGCGCGCTCGCGTCGGTGGTGGATTGCGCGGGACGGACGGAAGCGATCCCGTGCTCGTGGCCTTGGTGCCGGACCATGTCGGGCTCACAATCAAGAAGACTCCAATCCTGAACTGGTTTCTCTCGAAACCGACAACATACCCGCTGACATTTACGCTCCTCGACATCAGATCGGTCACGCCGGTGCATGAAGGCCCGATTCCCACACCGGTTCATGCCGGCATCCAATCCATCAATCTCAAAGATTGGGATCTTGCACTGGAACCGGAGGTACAATATCGCTGGTATATCTCTGCTGTTCGCAATCCGGACTCGCGGTCGCAAGATATTGTAGCCGGCGGCGTGATCGAGCGCTGTGAGTTCAATACCTGCCTGGTGGAAATGCAAGTCGATTTGAGCTGCGACCAACAAAGCGTGCGGCGGAATGCCTTGAGCGGATTTTGGTATGACGCGATGGCCTGTCTCTGTGAGTTGATCGACGCGAACCCTTCAGACCAATCGCTTCGCAGACAACGTGCTTCGTTGCTGAATCAAATCGGTCTTTCCGGAGTGGCGGAGTGGGATCTTCGTTCCATCCAAGCCCCCGCTAAGTAGCCCCGTCCTAGCCCTCGTTCTTTGGTTTGTTTAGTTTGTTTGGTTCCTCTGGGTCAAGCAACAAAACAAACCAGATAGACCGGATGAACCAAATCAACCCTCCTCCTGTCTCACCCGTCACGCCAGTCTCGCTTTTCTCGCGGACCCCCCCCGATTAGTAAATCAAATTTGATTCAGTACCGAATCGTTTTTGATTCACAGGAATCGCCTCCGCCCTTCTATTAGAAGCCTGCACTCTGCTCCAATCCTCGGGAAATCCTCTGATTACTGCAGGAACATACCTTTTTAGATGGGGCACGTGGCTTGCTAGGTATTCGATCAGTTCCTGAATGCTGTCGCGAGGCGTTCGATCCCTTTCCCGGCTGGCCTTTTCACGTTCGGCACCTCCTCGACGGACTGCAAGTACGCCTACGCCAGCCGTACTTGAGAGAAGCCCAGGCGAACGTTGGTGTCGAACGCCTCGCAACAGCCTTCATGAATAGTCCGGGCAACCGCGCCCGGCCCGTCGATGAGGGGGACGCAGCCATGACATCGGCGAATGCGGAAAACAATTGCCGCGCCGGAGCCGCATGACGGATATGAACCACCAGACGCTCATCACGTCAGCCACCGGTTGTAGCCTGAGGAAGAACCATGCCCTCTACCAGGCTGCGGGACAACAATCCTGGCATGCGAAACTCGCAAAACGAGTTGATTTGATCTATCTGATCTATCTCGTTTATCTGGTTGGCTGGTTTGTGTGGATGATTTTGTTCTTTGAACCAAACCAACTGCCAGGGCAATGAGCGGCTCATCCGTCCGTTTCAAGCCATGCCAGGAGAACCAGGGGCGTCTGTCTTGTTCGTTTGGTTGAACCAGACAAACCAGATCACCCCGTTCCGAGCATCCCGCTGGTCTTTCACTCAAAACTCAGCACTCAGCACTCAGAACCCAGAACCCAGAACTGGCCCCATTCCGCCCGTCGCGCCCTTCTCGCCAGGCTCGCTCGTCTCGCGGATTACAAGCACGGCTCTTGCTACTAATTTGACTCGTTGATTTCCAGAGAGGCCTAACTGCCCGGGAGAATCGTGGCCCCATGTCATGGCTATCCACCGGCGGGCTGAGGCTAAGGTGGTTTGAGGTCAGAGTTCTCCAGCAAACGCATGGTGTGATAGATTGCCTCACCTACCACGCCTCCCCTCTCAGACCTGCAGGATTACTGGAGGACCGTATGACACAATTCTTCAATTTCCTCAAATCCCCGTTGCTCGACAGCTGAGGTCATCGTGATTGCATGAATGCCGAAACGCCAAGATATTCCGTCCTTGTCGTGGAAGATAATCAGGATCTCGTCATGGGATTACAGGATCTTCTACATTATGACGGCTACGCCGTGACCGTTGCTGGTACCGTCGCCCGCGCCATCGAACTGGTTCGAACTCATCGCTTCAACGCCATTATCCTGGACTTGGGCCTGCCGGACGGCGATGGACTCGCGGTCTTGAAAGAAACCCAACGATCGGACTCCTCTCTCCCTGTCGTCATCGTGACCGCCCATATCTCGGCGGATCGCACCGTGGTATCGCTGGCGGAGGGCGCATTTGCCTATCTCACGAAACCCTATGACCGGGAGGAACTTCGGCACACACTCCGTCGCGCCATTGGGGTCAAGGAACTCACTGTGAAGGTCGAGCGGACGGAACATCTCCTCAGCCAAAGCAAAGAACGCTTGGAACTCGTGATCCAGGGCTCCAATGACGGCTTCTGGGATGGGCAGGTCCTTCCCGGCGAACCGTGGAGTTCTCCTCGCACACCGGTCTGGTGGTCTCCTCGTGTCAAAACCATGCTGGGCTATACGGAGGAGGAATTTCCCAATGTCTTGGAGAGCTGGGCCTCCCGACTTCATCCAGAGGATGTCGACCGCGTGTTCGCGGCCTTGACCGCCCATATCGAACGACGCGATCCCTACGACGTGGAATACCGGCTCCTCACCAAGACAGGAGAGTATGGCTGGTTCCGCGCGCGTGGCCAAGCGATCTGGGGCGAGAACGGCCTGATCACTCGAATGGCCGGCTCTCTTCAGTGCGTGACGGATCGCAAACGCGCGGAGGACGCACTGCGTCGTAGCCAGCAACTACTGCAAGACGTGGCGGACAACACCACGGCGGTTATCTATGTCAAAGATACCGACGGCCGGTTTCTGTTTATCAACCGCCGCTTTGAACAACTGTTTCATCTCACAACTGAACAGATTGTCGGTCGTACGAACCACGAAATCTTTCCACAGGAGTTTGCCGACGCGTTCCGGGCAAACGATCTGCAAGTCCTGAAGCAAAACCGTACGGTGGAATATGAAGAACTGGCGCCTCACGAGGACGGGTTGCATACCTATCTCTCGATTAAATTCCCGCTTTGCGATCACACCGGAAAACCTTACGCAACATGCGGCATTTCTACCGATATTACCGATCGCAAGCGCATTGAACAGGCTCTCCGCGCCCATGAGGAACAACTTCGCCTTGCCCTGACCTCAGTACAGATGGGCCCGTGGGATTGGGATTTCCAGACCGGTCATATCTATTGGTCCGCGCAGGTCGACAGGTTTCTCGGCATATCGGGCAGGGGACGGCCTCACACGCAAGACGAATGGCTGGCGCTCGTGTATCGGGAAGATCGAGAGCCGCTGGCGCGCTTGATGGGACAGACGAGGGATCAAACAGGCGCGAACGTGACATTTGAACACCGTGTCATCACACAGAACGGCGGCTTTCAGTGGTGTATCTGGGCAGGTGAGATTATTCGAGACCGCGAGGGAAAAGCCTTGCACATATTGGGAACGGTCCGCGCCACAGACCAC
>JACAFD010000294.1 GCA_013388555.1 Nitrospirota bacterium
AAGCAGACTAGCGAGCCCTTATAGCATTTTGAGCAACGAAATCAAAGGAAGATGGAATTGCTCTTCATCATGAGAGCTCATCAAACGCCCAGCGCCCGCGTCGTTCGGGCATCACAAGCGCCGCGGTCAGGTGATCGAGAAAGTTGCGCCGGGGGATGGCTTCGGCGCCGAGGGCCAGGAGGTGGGGGGAGGATTGCTGGCAATCCATGAGGCGAAATCCCCAGATCTGGAGTTGGCGCACGAGCGAAACCAGCGCAACCTTTGAGGCGTCAGGCACACGGTTGAACATCGATTCTGCGAAGAAGGCGCCGCCGAGCGCCACGCCGTACAGTCCGCCAACCAACTGTCCCTCTTGCCAGGCTTCAACAGAATGGGCGTAGCCTTGTTCGTGTAAGAGTGTGTAGGCTTCGAGCATCTCCACCGTGATCCAGGTGCCGCCATCAGGATATTGCGGTCTTGGACCTGCGCACTGCTGCATGACGTCGCGAAAACAGCGGTCGACCGTGATCTTAAAGAGACCGGGGCGCAGGCTTCGTTTCAGGCTGCGCGAGATGTGAAGCTTATCTGGAAAGAGGACAGCCCGTGGATCGGGCGACCACCACAAGATCGGCTGATCGTCGCTGTACCAGGGAAAGATACCGCGTTTATAGGCCTCAAGTAATCGCTCCGGTCGCAGATCACCGCCGACAGCAAGCAACCCTTCCGGTGAGGCCGAATCTACGGGTGGGAAATACAGATCCCCGGGATTTGCGCTGAGCCTGACCATGATAGATCAAGGTACGCGAAGCGGACCCTCATCCTTTCTTTTCCTCTGCCTGAGCCAGCAACGGCTGGAAGATGGAATCCGCGTCTAATACCGCTTTCAATGACTCCGCCCCAATGAAGAATTGCCAGATCTCCGGAGTCTGCCCGGGAACTTCAACAAACCAACGCCTGGCTTCTGTCAGTCGCTCCAAGAGCGCCCGATTGTCCCGGTCCGGGGTGAACAGCAAGCTGTAGGCTTTGCTGTATTCTGCAATAAATTTATCGAGCGGCAGGTCTGCGAGCGCGAGCGCATCGTCGGCATCCTGATAGGCGACCCGAATATCCGGGTCGTCGAGTATGCGGTTCCAGGCCACTTTGTTGATCCGGGACCAGGCCAGTTGGAGTAAGGCTTCAGCTCTCCTAGCTCTTTGCTCCACGGGGATGGCCTTGACCAAGGATTCATGGGTCTCGATCGCAGCTTGTTGATCGTTGTTCCAGCGATAGGCTACACCTAACTGAAACCGGTTATCGAGTTGTTCCGGCCGTACTGCAGCCAAGGTCTGCATGGCCGAGAGCATGCGGTATAGGTAGTCGGCGGTCGTCGGTTTGTCGAAGCCCCCCATCTCCATCCCCAAGGAGAGGTCCATGCGCACTGATTGGGCATAGATGTTCCAAAAATGCTCGTTCACGACCAACGCAAGCGCTGGATCATTCACCGTGAGTTTGTGAAACGGAATGGCCTCGCGCAGAACGATAGCGTAGAGGTGTCGGCTCAATACCGTGAGGGCATCGGCCTGATTGGGATCGATGATGAGAAGACGATTCAACAGGGCCACTTGGTCACGCAGTTCGGGAAGGGTCGCGGCGTGAGCGGCTCCGGCGGTCAAGAGACCCGGGACGTCCGCGGGTCCCCACCAAACCAGTGAGTCGGAGAGGACACGACTGGTTTCCGTGACAAATGGAATCTTCTCCCGGTCGCCACTGCCGAACAGGGCCCCGCTGGTGACGGGAAGGTTCACGACCGCCCTGTCACCCGCGAAGCCGTGTTTCTTCAACCCGGAGAGGACAACCCATTGGAGGGTGATCTCTTTCAGTGCACGCCTGGTCCGCTTAATCGTACTCGTCCATTTGACCGAGCCGTCAGCATAGGTCAACGGGGCCGTAAGGGGATCCTGGTAACTGATGGACAATTTCACCAACGTCGCCGGCACCGAAACGATCGGGCTATTCGGTCGACGGCGGAATGAGGCAGACGGAAGCGGCTTACTTCCGACGATGCGAACACGGAATCCAGTTCCCGGTGGCCTAAGGCCCAGCGAGTCTGCTACGAAGGCCGACGCGGGATAGCCATCCAAGTCTTCACTGAAAAAGACCAATTCGCCACTACTGGGCCACACGACCTCCATGCCCACATCGTGTCGGACCAGCGTGGAGGCATGTGCGTCCTTCAATCCCTGCCAGCAGGAGTCATAGATTGGGTCAGAGTCTGACGGATAGGTCTGGATGCCATGTGAGGATGCAGTTACAAGGGGATATTGGCAGGCAAAGTCGAGCCGGCCGACGGCAACCTTATTTCCCTCTCCCATCGCTTCCGCGTAACGACGAGCTGTCGCCTCAGCAGCGGTGACGACCTGCTTCGACTTCTTGGTAGCGGCTGATGCTGATGACGTGTCGATCAGGGCCGTTGCAGTAACCATCGATAGAATTCCGGCGAGGAACAGGATGCTGAACCGGTCACGTTGGAAGGTATGCAAGCACGTCATGTCGGACAGACTCCTACTAAAATGACGAGAAGAATGCGGTACTGTAGCACGCTGCTTTGAATACCTGGAAGGGGCGAGGGGTCCGCATCCAGAACGAAGTGAGTTTCACGAACAATCTGTGCAGAGGAGGACCGGTCTTCTTCTTATTCGATCACGATCATGGCCTGCATGTTATGACCCGGCATGTCGCACAGGTAGGAGAATGTTCCGGCACGTGCCGGCGTAAACTGAAATTCAATCAGCCCATCAGGCGGGATGATCACTTTCTTGAGCCCTTCCGGACCGAACTCCGGGGCTCCGTTGCCGCTCAGGGTGAGGTCGTCGCTGAGGAAGAGCTCCTTGGCTACTACGGTATGGAGTTCTGTATCGTGGTTGCGGAACCGGAGCAGGGTCTTGCGACTATGATGTAAGTGGATCTGTTGTGGAATGAACACTCGCGAGCGGATCTCCACGGTGACCGATTCCACCTCGGCCTCGGCTGGGAGCGCAGCGGTCGGAATGACTAGCATCCAAATCAGACTTATGAGCCCGAGCGCTCCTTTCACCGTGCGTTAGCCGCGGTGAGGATTGCGCGGCGCATGTTCATCCGATCGACCGGCGTCAACTGTGGAGTTGGACGATGGCGGCAGAGTGTGACGGTCTGCCGGAGGGACACGATTAAGACTTCGCAATTCGGACAGGCTCCCAGATGTCGGCGTATCTCCCGGCAAATGTCGGACGGGAGTTCATCGTCGATATAGCCGGACAACCGCCGGAGAAGATCCATGCACCGGCCTTCGCGATGCGTATGGTGAGACGAGCGCCCGGGCCGTTTCTTTGGCGTCGCCGTCTTTTTCTGGGTCATGAGCGCCAGCCTCCCGACTTCTGGTTATCGTGCTGGGTGATGCCGCGGGCGCTGAGTTCCCGCCGCACAAACAAGCGTGCTCGATGCAGTCTCGACTTTAGGGCGCGCTCATTCACCCCCATGATAGTCCCCACTTCTTTGGCACTCAATCCTTCCATGTCGCGAAGCACCAGAGCCATCCTATATTTTTTCGGTAGTTTGTCGATCGCCTGGTCGAGGGCCGCCCGGAGTTCTTTGTTCTGCAGTGCTTCTTCAGGGCTGAGCCCGTCTATCGGAATCTGGAGACGAAACTCTCCCTCGGAGGTAGGCACGAACTCCTCAAGCGACAGCTCATGCTCCGGCTCTCCTTTACGCTTGCGCCGCATCCGTATGCAGGCCCGTGAGGCGATGGTGTAGAGCCAGGTGGAGACCTTCGACTCACCTCGAAAATCTTTAAGCCCTTGATAGGCATTGAGAAAGGTTTCCTGAACGAGATCCTTTGCCGACTCCGTTTCGCCGCACAGGCGGTATGCGTACCGATAGATCAGATCGACATGGTCCCGATACAGCCTATCAAATCCGTAGAGCTCTTGCCTGGCTGAGCGTTGGAGAGGCTTTTTGGATGTAGAAGCACGCATAACTGGGACGAAGTCTAGGGAGCGAAATGATCCCTGTCAAGCAACCCATCGGGGCTGTACCGCCGTTGGTCTTCCTGCCAAAACCGCGCTGTGTAATGGGTATCGGTTAGTGGTTTAGTGAGGCACCGCGCCGGGGAGTTGGTGTCTCAGTGGATGGAACCGTGACTGTCACCTGCTCATGGTCTATGTGCAACGTCAAAGGTTGTCCCACCTTCACATGAGGTACCCCGATCTTTGAATTGATCATGACGAGGCCTATGGGTGTGCGGACAAAGACGAAGTTGGATTTGAGCTTGGACACGGTTCCAGAAAGGAGGAGAGATACGTCAGCGCTGGCCTCAGGGGCTTGGCTGACTTGAAGATCAAATTGCAGATCGTGTACTCCGCTGACGGTATTCGTTTCATCGACTTCTATGGTCAGCGGGTCTCCCTCGCGATAATCAGCGAGACGTTCTTCCTGTGTGCCGACATGGACAGTCTGGTCACCATCAGGCCCCCACCAGCGTAACGTTTTCGGAGAATCAGCCCAAGACGGCATCGGTCCGCTGAGGTAGCGATGGACCAACGATCCGTCTGTCCTCTTTCGGATCTCAACGATGGAATGGCGGTCGTGCAGCCAAAAGCGTACTTCCTGCGAGGCTTTGAGATCCTTCAGGGTTGTTTTAGAAGTAAGGGTCAACAATCCGATCGGAGTCTTGAGAAAGACAATACCGGCTTTGGTCCGCCACACAGATCCTTGTAACCTTATAAAGGGATCTACCGGAGTCTGGGCAATTGCAACAGGGGTTTGAGCAAGGGATTCAATTGCTTCGGGTGAAACCGTCTCGGCTGACGCAGGTGGTTCCTCGGCATGGATGAGGCTGCAGAGAGTAACAACGACCATCCCGGTGCAGAGGGCCTCAATTGCACGTCGCTGTCGCCACCTAAGAAAGGAATCGGACATCCCTGGACCCTCTAGGTCGTTGCGATCCGCAGAGCGAAAAGTCGCTGTACAACTGGAATCTATCATCAACTTGAGCGAATACCATGATGTCTAAGAGTGAGTCAAGGTGAAAGCCAACCACGACAGTAGCTCAGAAGGCTAATGCCCTATGACATTGCGGTACTGACAGGAGCCCGTATGCCGTCCTGTGATTGGGGGTGGCATGAATTCTCAGCTGCACAAGGCATCGATGACAGAGGAGTGAGGGTCAGAATGACCCGAATCTCCTGGTTGGCCGCAGTCGGCACACCAAATCCCGTGAGCAAGAGCGCTGGTGTGACCATATGACAAATGCGGCGCATTTCGAATTGTGCCCAGTCCTGCGACTCGACTCGATGTCGGAGCTGCACCAGGACGTCCCCGCAGAACTCCGTGAGAATAGATGGCATAGATTCTGGCGCCATCTGCGTCCAGAGGTCGTGGGACGTACCGAACAATGCCATCAGTGCCCGAGCTGATTCATTCATGTGCAGGATGCGAGCGGACGAAGAAAAAACAATCATGCCTGAGTCAGGGGAGGGAAGCAGGACTTGTTGCATCCCACCTGTTCTGCTGAGGCCTGTCTCCGCTCGCTCCGACACATCATTCTGCAGAGAGTGACCTTGATTTTGCGGAGTTGATCGCTGCATACATTTCCTTTCGGGAAAATGCTCTCCGGGTTTTGCAAGAGTTGCACCCGGGGCAGACAGGCAAGAAGGACAACTACCCTGCGAATACCGACCATAACGTGGTACTCGGAGGCGGGTTGTGCACAATTAAGGTCGAGGAGCGGCGGAAATTGAACCACCCGAATTATTTCTTTCGAACCAACATGCGAATCGGAGTCCCCTCGAATCCATACTCCTCGCGGAGCTGATTCTCGAGAAAACGGAGGTACGCGGGCGTGATATTGTCCGGGTGACCAACAAACAGTGCAAAGACCGGCGGTTGTGTCGCAACCTGGGTCATGAAGGCAGATTTGGTGATCTTCGTCGGTTTGCCTTTTCGCACCGGCAGCGGGTGGATGGCGAGAATCTCCTGAAGGAACTTATTTAACGCTCCGGTCGGGATCCGCTTCGAAAAAGCTGCGAATACCCTGTCAACTGCAGGAAAGAGTTGGCTGAGTGAACTGGGATTAGCCGCGGATGCGAAGAGAACCGGTGCCCAGGTCAGAAAAGGAAATCGACGCCGAAGTTCCAGTTCGACTTCCTGCCGAGCCTGGCTATCGCCTTCCCGGAGGTCCCATTTATTGACCAGCAGAATGCAGGCCCTTCCCTGCTTAATGATGATCCCAGCGATCTTGGTATCCTGCTCAGTCACGCCTTCCGTGGCATCGAGTAACAAGATCCCGAGGTCTGACCGACCGATGGCCAGGTGCGATCGGACCACACTATAGCCCTCGATCCCCCGGTCGATCTTTCCGCGCCGACGAATACCGGCGGTATCGGTGAAGAGATATCGTTGCCCCTGATGGAGTGCGATGGAGTCGATCGAGTCCCGAGTCGTTCCCGGCACATCGCTGACTACCAGTCGTTCTTCTCCAAGTACGGCATTTACCAGGGTGGATTTGCCGACATTCGGACGGCCCACAACGGCTATGCGGGGCATCGTCATCTGTTCAGGGTCCTCATCTGGGACCGGGAGGAACGGATAGACCGCATCGAGCAGTTCGGAAACACCGATACCATGCTCCGCAGAGATGGGGTAGAGCGTCTCCGTGCCCAACTGGTAGAAATCCGCCACGAGCGTGTCGACCTTGGGCGTGTCGATCTTGTTAACCACGACAAATAACGGCTTCGGTGTTCCGCGCAAGAGACGGACCACTTCCTGATCCGGGGTCGTCAGCCCGATGCGACCATCCATGAGCAGGATCAAAATGTCCGCTTCTGCAATAGCCAGCTCCGTTTGACGCTTGATGAGAGCCAACATACCTTCAGAGGCGGACGGGTCCAGGCCCCCTGTATCTACCAGGCGGAACGGCCGATTCCGATAGGTGGCGTCAGCGTAGTTACGATCCCGCGTGACACCGGGGACGTCGTCCACGATAGCCGTTCGCTTGCCGAGGATACGATTGAAGAGGGTCGACTTGCCGACGTTGGGGCGTCCGATAATGGCCACAATCGGAATGCGTGAGGGGTAAGGGGTAAGGGGTAAGGGGTTGGAAATCATGCTGAAGCTGGAGAAACTAAGAGTTGAATGATCCTGTCGGACCGTATCACAGGGGTTTCGGCAAAGACAACGGCTCTCGTGTTTGTCCCTGGCTTTCGCTATACTCTGCTTGTGACCCCTTACCCCGTACCCCTTACCCCTCACGTCGTCGACTGGAGCCAGATCGACGATGTCCTGCTCGACATGGACGGGACTCTGCTCGACCGGCATTTCGACAACTTTTTTTTCGAGGAGGAGCTGCCCCGCCGCTATGCCCTGCTCCACGGCCTCCAGTTCACGGAATCTCGTGACAGACTGATGGCCATGTACCGCTCGGTCGAAGGCGAGCTGGCCTGGACAGATCTTCATTATTGGACCAGGCGGGTGGGAATCGATGTCGTCGCTTTGCACCGGGAATTGAACCACATGATCGGGTTTCTGTTGGGTGCGGAAGAATTTCTGCAACACCTACACCAGCTGGGGAAGAGGGTCACGATCGTGACGAATGCCCATGAATCTGGCGTAGCCATCAAAGTCGCCAAGACCGGGCTGGACCGGCATGTCGATCGAATCGTGAACGCATTTGAAGTCGGGTATCTGAAAATGCGCCCGGAGTACTGGCCTAGTTGTCAGCGGTTACTGGGCTTCGATCCGGCAAGATCCTTCTTCATGGATGATGACGAGAATTGTCTGACTGCAGCAAAAGAATTTGGCGTCGCCCATCTTATTCATAGTGCCAAGTCGAGTTCTCAACTGCCTCCCGCCCCGCTCACCCAGTTCGTCTCGGTCACCGGTTTTTCCCCACTCCTCAGCAGGCAGCCTGTGTTCTAGATGGGTACTGAAAAAGCTCGTTATTTGGTTTGTCTTGTTTGTTTGGTTTAACAAGACCAACTAGATGAGCAAGACAAACCAGATGAACCAAATAAACCGGGCCTGTGTCGCGTGAACCCTCCATCGTCGATTCTTGTTGCTCCCGCAGGTCTATGTTAGAGTCCTTTCGCTTTTTCCATAGATCGCAGTGTGTCAAGCCATGAGCAAGACCTACAATCATCAGGCCCTTGAAGAGAAGTGGCAGGCCTATTGGGAGCAGCACCGGACCTTCTGCGTCTCTGACGATCGGACCAAGCCAAAATTCTACTGCCTCGACATGTTCCCTTATCCCTCAGGATCGGGCCTCCATGTGGGCCATCTGGAAGGCTATACTGCGACAGATATCGTGTCCCGTTACAAGCGTATGAAGGGGTTCAATGTGCTACACCCGATGGGGTGGGACGCGTTCGGACTGCCCGCTGAGCAATATGCTGTGAAGACAGGCGTCCATCCTGCCATCACGACAGCCCAGAACATTAAGACGTTTAAACGCCAGATGAAACGTATCGGCCTGTCCTACGACTGGGAGCGTGAGATCAGCACAATCGATCCCGACTATTATCGCTGGACACAGTGGATCTTCTTGAAATTGTTCGAACGAGGGCTGGCCTATGTGGCGGAAGTTCCGGTGAACTGGTGTCCGGCACTGGGAACGGTGCTCGCAAATGAAGAAATAATCGATGGCAAGAGTGAGGTCGGCGGGTTCGATGTGATACGCAAACCGATGCGTCAATGGGTATTGAAGATCACGGCTTACGCCGACCGGCTCCTCGAAGATTTAAAGCTGGTCGAATGGCCGGCCAGCACACTGGAAATGCAGAAGAATTGGATCGGCCGATCGATCGGGGCAGAAGTCGAGTTCAATTTGGCTGGCGCCGCCGGCACAGTTCGTATCTTTACCACGAGACCCGATACTCTGTTCGGTGCAACCTATATGGTGCTGGCACCGGAACATCCGTTAGTGAAGGTCGTCACGACTGCCGACCACCTCACCCAGGTCACCGCCTATTGCGAGGCAGCGTCCAGGAAAAGCGATCTGCAAAGGCAGGAACTCGAAAAGGAAAAGACCGGAGTCTTCACCGGCGGGTATGCGGTGAATCCCGTGAACAATGAGCCGCTGCCCATTTGGATTGCTGACTACGTATTGATGGGCTATGGGACCGGGGCCATCATGGCTGTACCAGCGCACGACGAGCGCGACTGGACCTTTGCGAAGAGCTATGCCTTGCCGATCCGCGAAGTGATCGCCGGTGGTCAGGTAGAACAAGAGGCCTTCGTCGCAACTGAAAAGGGGACCGTCGTCAATTCCACGACCCGGGATGGAAGTTTTACTATCAATGGACTGACGCCGAGTGACGCGATTCCGAAAATCACGTCCTGGTTAGAGTCCCGCAGCAAGGGCCGCAAGGCCGTAAACTATAAGTTGCGGGATTGGCTCTTTGCCCGTCAGCGGTATTGGGGCGAGCCCTTTCCGATTGTGTGGGTGGATGGCCAAGCCCTTCCGCTTCCTGAAGAGCAGCTGCCGGTGCTGTTGCCCGAGACCAGCAATTTCAAACCGTCGGGGAGCGGCGAAAGCCCCCTCGCGAATCTGACCGACTGGCTGAAGACCACCGACCCGATCAGTGGGGCGCCGGCACGTCGTGAAACCAACACAATGCCTCAGTGGGCCGGCTCCTGTTGGTACTACCTCCGATTTATCGATCCGAGGAATCAAGGCCAGCTTGTCGATTCCACTAAAGAACGCTATTGGATGCCGGTGGATCTCTACATCGGCGGCAGCGAACATGCCGTGCTGCATTTGCTCTATGCGCGGTTCTGGCACAAGATTCTGTACGACATCGGAGTGGTCAGTACACCAGAGCCGTTCAAGAAACTGGTGCATCAAGGGATTGTGCTGGGAGAAGACAACCAGAAGATGTCGAAATCCCGCGGCAATGTCGTCAATCCCGACGAGATGATGGATCACTTCGGAGCTGACGCGGTGCGGCTCTATGAAATGTTCATGGGCCCGCTGGAGGCCGTGAAGCCCTGGAGTACGAGGGGCGTAGAAGGGGTGACGCGGTTTCTTGAACGGGTCTGGCGACTCATAGTGAATGAACAGGGGCATGCCTCGAGTACCGTGGTGGAGACAGTTCCTACCCCCGAACAGCAACGGTTGCTCCATCAGACGATCAAAAAGGTGACGGAGGATATTGAAGCCTTGCGGTTCAATACCGCAATTTCCCAGATGATGGTATTCACCAATGAGATGACGAAGGCCGAGCGGCGTTCCCGTGGCTTGCTCGAACCATTTGTCTTGATCCTGGCACCTTTCGCCCCCCACCTGTCGGAAGAATTATGGGAGGTGCTAGGTCATCAGCCGAGTGTTTCTCAACAACCTTGGCCGATCTTCGATCCGGCCCTGACGGTAAGCGATCGGTTGACCATTCCGATCCAGGTGAATGGAAAATTACGGGCTAAATTGGATGTAGGAGCCGACGCGACCAGAGAGCAGGTTGAAGGGCTGGCTCGCGAGCAGATTGGGGAGTGGCTGCAGGGCAGGGAACCGAAAAAGATAGTGTATGTCGAAAAAAAGCTGATGAACTTCGTCGTTTAGGCGACGACGCGAGAAGAGCGCGAAATGCGAGAAAAGCGAGACGTGGACAAACAACGTGCCCCGCGGGATCTGATTCTTGCTTGTCGCGCAAGTCTCGCTAGTCTCGCATGTCTCGCGCTCTTGGTCGGCTGCGGTTATCAATTCCGTGTAGAGGGAGCGGGCCCCACCATCGGGGGTGCAACCGCGACATCCTCCTCCACATCTTCGCCTCCGCCCCGCTTGGTAATCCAGACCCTGGAGAACAAGAGTTTCGAACCGAATCTGGAAACCCGTTACACCAACTACCTACGCCACGAGTTTTCGTCCGGCAGCGGGGCTCAAATCGTTACGGACAGTGAGCCAGCTGATCTTGTGCTCTCCGGGCAAATTCTCTCGGTCATCCTTCCGACGCTCAGCTTCAGCAAGACCACCACCCTGGAAAGCCGCACTGAAGTTGTGGTGACGGTCAAAGTGGAGGAGACCAGAACGAAACGTCTCGTGTGGACGCAAATGTCGAAGGGCACCTCGGAGTTCTTCGTGACGACCGATCTAAATTTCAACCGCGCTTTACAGAACCGGGCCTTGGAACAAGCCGGACGTTTCATCGCTGAGGACTTAGCATCCCGTTTTCTGCTCCAGTTGGAATCGGGGCAGCTGGAAAAGCCGACCCCGCTCCCCGCGCCGGACAGCGTGGACAGCAACATCAAATAGACCGGATGCCCATTATGACCTCAGCCGTTTCTTACACCCAACTCAACGCTCAACTGGCACAAGGAACGGTCGCGCCGCTGTACGTGGTGGTCGGCGAGGAAGATTTGCTACGAGATACGGCTCTGGGTGCACTGAAGACTGCGTTGTTGGGGGAGGGCGAGAGCGACTTCAATTGCGATCTGTTCTACGGAGATGATGCGAGCGGAGCAGAGATTGTCACCTGTGCTTCGGAAGTAGCCGTGTTCGCGGCTCGACGAGTGGTGGTGGTGAAAGCGGCCGATAAACTTCCCGCCCGGGAGTGCGAAGCGCTCCTCCCCTATCTGAAGGAGCCGAATGACTCCACAGCTGTAATCTTCGTCGCGACGAAACTTGACGGACGACTAAAGTTCACTCAGGCTCTAGCAAAGGCCGCGGTGACGGTCGATTGTTCACCTCTCAGAGAGGCGCAGTGGCTTCCTTGGCTCAGACAGGACGCTGAACGGGTTGGGATCCAGCTCAACGAGGAGGCCATCGAGTTGCTCAAAGAGGCCTGTGGTGGCTCCCTCTATTCGGTCCGGCGTGAACTGGAAAAGCTGGCTGCGTATGTCTCTCCAGGCCAGACCGTCACCGCCGGCGATGTCGCGACGTTGCGCGGAACAGAACCTGGCGCTTCAGTGTTTGATCTGACGTTGGCGATCGGCGGGAAAAACCGAGGGCGGGTGTTGGCGATTCTGTCCAGGAATCTTGAAGCAGGGGAGGCTCCACTGAGAATCCTTGGCTCACTGGCCTGGCAATACCGGAGATTGTGGAAGGTCAAGGAAGTCGTACGGCAAGGGGGGCGGGAGGGGGAGGCCGCTCGGACCTTGCGTATGGATCCCTACAAGGTGCGAGCATTTCTCGAGCAATTTCCTGACGCCCATTTGCATGAGGCGCTTCGGTTATTCTTGGATGCCGATGCCAAGCTGAAGGGTGGAAGTGGGGGACGTCCTGCGCGAATTCTGGAAAACCTGTTGTTGCGGTTATGTAATCGTGCGCTGCCGAATGCGTCCCCACCCTCGCCGAGTCATGGCGGTGAAATACCGCAGCCGATGAAGACCAGAACTATATCGAACGTGCGAACGATTACGAGCGGGAAGCGGACAAGGAGTTGACGTGGAGCGTGAGGCGGGCAATCCGGCGCGAGGCCGTGTTCGGCTTCATCACACCTTTGGTCACTGCCTTGCCGATGGCCGACGTGGCTTGGCGTAGGGATACCTTCGCATCCTCGACCTTCTTCTCAGCCACAGCCGCTTGGACTTTCTTTACGAGGCTCTTGAGCGCACCCAGCGTCGCACGGTTACGGTCGTGCCGCTTTACAGCTTGGCGGGCTCGGCGAATCGTCGATTTGTGTACAACCGGCATAGTAAACTCCTCTAGAAAAAGAGCGCACTTGTACCATACGGCTCAATGAAGCGTCAAGGTGAACCATTCTTCAAAAGGACAAACCTGTGTCAACCATCATAGCCCGTGACCGCTTAATCTTGGCCCTCGACGTGCCCTCAAGCGATGAAGCGGACCGACTCCTCGATCGCGTGCATGATCAGATCGCGTTTGTAAAAGTCGGGCTCGAACTCTACACCGCCGCCGGACCTGAGATGGTCCAACGCCTGATCGCCCAAGGCAAGCGGGTGTTTCTGGATCTCAAGTTTTTGGACATTGAGGAAACAGTTCGTCGAGCCACTGCGCGTGTTGCGGCGATGGGCGTGGAATTCTTAACGGTTCATGCAAACCGGAAGGCGCTGGCCGCAGCCGTTCAAGGCCGTGGAGAGTCCGCATTGAAACTGTTGGCGGTGACGGTCCTGACCAACTTTGACAGCCAGGATCTCCGCGAGATGGGCATTCAGCGGAGTGTCCAGGACTTGGTCACCGCGCGCGCCTTATTGGCGTCCGAGGTGGGCTGTGATGGGGTGGTGGCCTCGGGCGAAGAGCCGGCGATCCTCCGCCCCAAGGTCGGCCCGCGATTTCTGATCATCACGCCCGGGGTGCGTCCCGCCGGCAAAGATGTTGATGATCATGCCAGGGCGACCACGCCGACCCAGGCGATTTCGGCGGGGGCTGACTACTTGGTGATCGGTCGACCCATCAGGGATGCTACGGATCCCGCCGCCGCTGCCGCGGCAATCCTCTCAGAGATGCAAGTGGCTTTTGATGCGCGGGGGTGATGAAAGTCAGTGGTCACTGGTCAACAGTCAATTGTGCGCCAATGACAGATGACCCTTGACCAATGACTGCTCCCCGATGCGGTTGCGGCAGCGATTCCTCCTTTGTTATGATCGCTCCTCTTCAGTCACTCCTGCATGGTGGGTGTAGCTCAGTTGGTTAGAGCGCCGGATTGTGGATCCGGAGGTCGCGGGTTCGAAACCCGTCATCCACCCCATATCCCTGTATTGCATAAGGCAATGATTAAAGGGCTGGTCTCCCAATAAAGCCTTAATCTTCATATCCTTTTGCGCGTTAAGCATTCTTATATACTGTGCAATGGTTCTATTGCTTCCTCTCATGTAGCACCAGTTCTGACACAAATTCAGCACAAAATATTGAGGTGATGCTCAGACGGAACAAGTCGCTCTTCTTTAATCCCAATGGGTCTACAAACCCAAGCGGGGAATGTGCGACGTAGGCAGGGTCAGCTCACGAAACGAAAAAAAACGTACGCTAAGCCTCGCCGGGTAATCGTAGCGACCGGAACTTGCCTTGCTCAACCTGCCTATTCTGCCGCTAGATGTAGTCGTCGGTCAGGTAGATGTGCTTCCAGTGGAGCGGAGAAAGCTGCGGTAGCAGCCGCTCGTCAATGTTTTTGCCTGAGTTCTAAGGTATAGCTATGAACAAGGGAGCCAACCATGTACCTGCTGATGCTGACGGAACGCACCCACCAACCAGTATGCCTAAGAGGGACTCCCGAAATGACTGAAAAATACGAAGCGGCGCGGACACCCACAGCAACAACCGCCGCCGCACCGAAAGGCTGGCTCAATCGCACTGTCGCCGGCGCGGGCATCACCAGCGCGCTGGGCGATTTCTGCTACGAAACGACCACCGTGATCCTACCAGGCTTCCTCGCCGTGCTTGGCATTCCGGCCGCTGTGCTGGGCCTCATCGAAGGCATCGCCGATTCGGTGGCCGCCTTCACCAAGATGGTCTCTGGCTACGTTGCCGACAAGCTAGGTCACCGCAAGCTGCTGGTTTTGATCGGCTATGGTCTAACGCCGGTTGGGCAGGCGCTGATCGCATTGGCGGTCGGCTGGCCCTTGCTGCTGCTGGGACGCATCGTCTCTTGGTTCGGCAAGGGGCTGCGCGGCCCCTTGCGCGATGCCATCGTGATTCAGGCTGTATCACCCGAAACGCGGGGGCGCGCTTTTGGCTTTCACCGTGCTGCCGACACCGTCGGTGCAGTGATCGGTCCCTTGCTCGGCGTGGCCTTGCTGGGCTGGGCGCAAGGGTTGCAGTGGGACGGCGCAGCCGGGCCGTTCCGACTGGTATTATGGCTGTCGGTGATTCCGGGCACGCTCGCCGTGCTGGCCTTCCTGACGCTGGTCAAAGACCCAGAGCACTCGCCGAATCCTGCCCTCAAATTCTTCAGCTCCTTGCGTGGTCTGCCGATACGCTTCAAGCGCTATCTCGGTGCGGTCGGCATCTTCGGTATCGGCGACTTCTCGCACAGCCTCTTGATTCTGGCGGCCACCACCTTGCTGACACCTTCACTCGGCGTGATCCAGGCGGCACAGGTGGCGGGCCTGCTCTATGTGTGGCGCAACGTCGTGCAGGTGGTGGTGTCCTATCCGGTGGGTGTCTTTGCGGATCGCGTCGGCCACTTGCCGGTGCTAATCGCAGGCTATGTGCTGGGCGCGCTGACGGCTGTGCTGACGGCGCTGGCCTTCTGGCACGGCGTCGACAACATCCCCTTGCTCGCGGGAATCTTCTTTGTCGCTGGGCTGTATGTCGCGGTTCAGGAAGCCCTGGAGTCCACGGTTACGGCCGAGATGGTACAGCCGGACACGCTGACCATCAGCTATGGCGCATTGGGCACCGTGAATGGAGCCGCCAAGTTCGTTTCCAGCGCGACAGTCGGTGTGGTATGGACGGCTGTCTCGCCAGTCCTTGGTTTCGGCCTGGCAGCTTTGTTGATGGCGTTCGGGACGCTGACGCTGCTGCGCCTCAAGGGCTACTGACGTCTGCAATCAGGGTCTCTCTGTCGTCGGGTGTGGATGCTAATGGCCAGTTTTCAGTGACGGTTTTTGAATCTTAACATATCAAAATTAGTTGATACATGTTGGAGACGGCGCAATCAAGTCTAGAGCTGCTGATTAAGAGTCCCGCCCAAGCCCTACCTCAGGACACTCAGCAGAACAAATCAGCAGCAAAAGAGGAAGATTGCTGATGGCTTAGATCATCCTGGATCATGGTGTGTCCTGGTGTTTTGGCACCACCTTGGCACCAGATCCAGATATTCGCCGATCACGACCCGCATGAATCAGGGTGACGTAGCTCATGGGCAACGTTACCGAGGCGCCAACGTCAGTCTTCTTCCCAAAAATGTGTGAATCCTTTTGAAATTAGATGTCTCCAAAATTATTGGTATACGTAGTTGGCCACCCGCAATCGGTCGGACACGAGCATCGAACGAAGTAAGCTCAGAATTGTTGAATACCGTCGATCAACTACTCAAGCAGAGGTCCGAGCAGTCAACCCATTCATAAGGAGGCGGGAAATGGAAACTCTTAAGGATCAGCTGAATGCACGTGTCACTGCGTACGACCATTGGGCGACGCGTCGACGTTATGGGGCGGACGGCCACAACAATTGCAGGTTGTGGGTGCTGGCTTGCATGGACGAACGTTTGCCGGTGGACGAGGCCCTCGGCATTCACGTGGACACGCCCGCTGGTGGCGGGGATGCCCACTGCTTCCGCAACGCCGGGGGCATCGTCACAGATGACGCGATACGCTCGGCCATGTTGACCTGCAATTTTTTTGGTACCAAGGAAATCGTCATCGTGCAGCACACCCAGTGCGGTATGCTGTCTGCCAATGCGGCGGACATGGAGCGGATGTTGCAGGAAAAGGGGATCGACACAAACGCGCTTACCCTGGATCCGACGTTACCGGAACTGAAGCTGGACAAAGGCAATTTCGCCAAGTGGATCGGCATGATGGATGACGTGGATGAGTCATGTATGAAGACCGTAGAGATCTTCCGCAACCATCCCCTCATTCCCAAGGACGTAGTGGTCAGCGGCTGGGTCTGGGAAGTGGAAACGCGTCGCTTGCGAGCCCCCACCCGGGACATGGAGAAGCGCGCGCGCACCGACGTGACCGCCGCCCAGTTCGGCGTCAAGTTAAAGCAACCAGCTCGCTGGAGGTAGATTCTTCCCGGCCCGGGGTGCCCCTCGCCCAAGACGGGGGCACCCCAAGCAACAGCAGCGTAAAAGGAGACTTTCCGATGCCGTTCTATGAATATCGGTGGAGGGTTTCCATCGGCAGATCAAGGCGCAATATGCCATCGACGAGAATAGTCCTTGAATCCTTTTGAAACCACGCGTCTCTTGCAGTCAGTCGAATGGTCACAGGCCATGTTAGCCTGGATGGCAGGTGAAGATCGGTATCCCCCAACCACAGGAGGTACGTTGTGATAAGAAAAGGACTACTCGCCGTCGCTGCGATTGCTGTCATCGGATGTAGCGGAGTCGCCCCTCACAAGGCTGTAAGCGGGGAACCCACGAGCCCTGCTCTTGGATACGATATCCATGTGCAGGCGCCACACATCATGGAAGACGGCGCGATGGGCGGCCCGTACCACCATTATTGCAAGGGAATTTCTGACAAGATCCTTCAATGCTTGCTGTTTGAATCGACTAATCCGAAGGCTCCGCTCGTGGGAATCGAATATTTCGTCTCGAAAGACCTGTCAAGGAAACTCCCTGCCATCCAATGGCACCGGCATTTCCATGACCACAAGGTCGAGGTCGCCACGGGTCGTGTCCAAATCCTCGACATGCCGGCCGACCAGGCTGCTAAGGTGGCGGAAGCCGCAGCAGGGACAGACGGTGTGATTTATCATTTGTGGCAGCCTGGACAGGAATTCCCGGATGGTACCGTGAGTTTCCCGCAATCCATCGGACACAAGTTCACCGGGTATTCTGACAAGTAGGGCCAAAGAGGGGGCCGGCTTCATCTTCTGGGGACCGGGCTGGTTCCTCTCGATTGTCCACTGTTCATGATAAATCGCAAAACGAGAGGAAGGGCGATGCATCGGTACCTTCTGTTCACGGTGTGTGTGGCGGCAGCCTTCGGCTCGTGGGGCCGTGTAGGGGGCGAACCTACGGCCCGCTGGTTAAGAGTCCCGACGAGGACCTACCTAAGGACACTCAGCAAGACCAATCAGCAGCAAAAGGGGTGGATTCGTGATGATGTACCTCACCATGGGTCATGGTGTGTCATGGTGTTTTGGCACCAGCTTGGCACCAATCGCCCTGACCTGCAGTTTACGAATTTCAGATAGCCCAACCTCAGACAACCTAACCCCCCAAGAAACCACAACACAGGATGCTCTCGACATGGGGCCTGATGGGGATGGTTTGTCCTGTCCTGGTAGCAGCGTGGTAGCAGACCCCGAGTAACATTTCTTTATGGCTGCTCCTCCGATTGCCCTGGGTGTTCAGAGGACATATGCTGTCGATCCATTTCTGGAATGGATCGGCTTCGCCACACGGCATACAGAATGGGAATTACCAACAATGTGAGTACAGTGGACGACACCATGCCGCCGATCATCGGCGCCGCGATCCGTTTCATGACGTCGGCACCGGTGCCAGTCGTCCACATGATGGGGAGTAACCCGCCCATAATCGCAGCGACCGTCATCATCTTGGGCCGCACTCGCTGGACCGCTCCTTCCATGATGGCCTCACGCAGGTCTTGAGCTGTCGTCATGCGGCCTTCGCGTACCCGCCGCTCATAGGCCTCGTCGAGATACACGAGCATGACGACTCCCGTCTCCGCTGCCCCCACGGCCATGGCGATGATGCCAACCCAGACAGCC
>JACAFD010000229.1 GCA_013388555.1 Nitrospirota bacterium
TCACCCAACGCATCCTGGGCAAAATGACTGATGCCGACCGTGGCCTGCCTGCCGCTCACACGCACCCATTCATGCTCTTGGTGGTATCGGAGGTCTTGCGGTATCATTCTGTCTCCCCTCAGTCGTTCCTATCCGACAAGATCCATTTCAGGAAAGAAATAGGCAATCTCGAACTTGGCGGTCTCCGGCGAATCGGATCCATGCACCGCGTTGAATTCGATGTTCGTCCCATGGGCCTTGCGAATCGTCCCAGGCTCTGCCTTGGCCGGATCGGTCGCACCCATTAGTTCCCGATTCTTCTTGATCGCGTTGTCTCCCTGCAGCACCAGCACCACGACCGGACCGGATACCATGAACGTGCAGAGGCTGTCAAAAAACGGACGGGCCTTATGCACCGCATAAAACCCCTGGGCCGTCGATTTTGAAAATTGCATCATGCGTAGGGCCACCGGCTTCAGGCCGGCCTTTTCATAACGGGCAATGATGTCGCCAATCGCCTGCTTCTTTACCGCATCCGGTTTAATGATGGCTAAGGTTCGTTCGCTCATGGAATCGTGATCCTCTCTAAGAGATAATTGTGTAGCTATAGGAATAACTTGTTAATTTTAAAGAAGATTCGAGGCGAGATGCAAGTCAAGACTTGGCCAGGGGGTCGATCACCTCCAGAAACGGGAATCGATGGAAATCAGCGTCTGATAGAGCGCATCTCGATCGGCAATGTCCACCAGGTATCCACCGCTCTTGAAGGAGGGTAACGAGGGAAGCGCGCGCTTGGTCTTTTCTGCTCGAAACAGCAAACGCAGAGCCGACTCGACGAGTTCAGACATCGTTCGTTTCTGTTTAACGGCCTCTCGCTTCAACTGCGCCATCACGGAGTCGTCTATGTTCAACGTCGTCTTCATAATATGGGAAACCATACTAGAGTGACGGAGATATGGCAAGACTGGCCTGACCCGCGGCGCGACTCTGATCTACCCGCTCGCGCATCAACGATTCGGCTTTCCGCACCGCCGCAATCCAACGTGGGATTCCAAGACCCGTCTCGCCTGAGTCAGGCATCGCCTATTGCAGCAGATGTGCGGCATTCGTGTGCATCCGATGTAGGGTTGCGTCAAAACACCAGATTTATTACTTTAGTGACAGGGATTGTCGGGTAGGAGCTTCTAACAGCTGAGGACTCTATGACGCACTTGCAACAAACGATTAAAGCCGTCATCCGTCATGGCGACGAATCAGGCTATGTGGCCGAGTGCATCGAAGTCGCGGTGGTCACGCAAGGTCAGACCATCGATGAAACGGTGGCCAATCTGAAGGACGCCGTGGCCCTACATCTCGAGGGCGAATCGCCTGCGACATTCGGGCTGCGGGAACGCCCAACCCTTATGATCACCCTCGAAGTCGATCCCACCTATGCCCAAGCTTCGTAGGCTGTCCGGGCAAGAGGTTGTCGCCATCCTCAAGCTGTTGGCTTTCTCGTTGTGGCCCAAAGGGGCAGCCATATGAAGCTGCGGCGCATGGGATCAGACGAGGCTCAAGTGCTCACAGTTCCTGCACACGCCATCCTGGATGTCGGCACCCTCCGCGCCATCCTTCGTCAAGCCAGCCGCTTCATTCCTGAAGATCAGCTGCACCCGCATTTTTATCATCCGTGAGCAGCCTGCGTGTGAGACCTGCGAGGATGTCGGGATCGTCATTGACGATGAGAATTCGTGCCGGCATAGCCCTCACCCGAAGGAAACCTCTAATTCTGAGGGCTTGAAGACGCCCCGTTCGGTGATGATGCCGGTGATCAATTCAGCCGGTGTCACGTCGAATGCCGGATTGTAGACGGCAACTCCCTGGGGTGCCACAGGATGACTGCCATGAATGGTGGTGACCTCTGCCGGATTCCGTTGTTCGATCGGAATGTCCGCACCTGTCTTGGTCTTCAAGTCAATCGTGGAATAGGGCGCAGCGACAGAGAAGGGAATCCCATGAGCTTTTGCCAGCACGGCAACAGAGTAGGTGCCGATCTTGTTCGCCACATCCCCGTTGGCGGCAATCCGATCAGCCCCCACGATACAGAGCTGAATCTTGCCCTGCCGCATGAGGGTACCGGCCATATTGTCTGTAATGAGGGTCACAGGAATCTTGTCCTGCATCAGTTCCCAGGCTGTGAGCCGCGCGCCTTGCAGAACCGGCCTGGTTTCGTCCGCGATGACCTGAATCTGCTTCCCCTGCTCCCAGGCCGCGCGAATGACACCCAATGCCGTACCATAGCCGGCAGTGGCCAAGGCTCCGGCATTGCAATGGGTCAGGACTGTTTGGCCGCTCGCAATCAGTTCCGCTCCATGCTGCCCCATCGCCTTACAGAGCGCGACATCTTCATCGAGAATAACTTGTGATTCCTTCAGCAGCGCGGCTTTGATGGATGCGATGGGCTGCGTGCGTACCGAGGTAAGTAGGCGTTTCATCCGTTCGATGGCCCAAAACAGATTGACCGCGGTCGGCCTGGTCGCCGCAAGGTGATCGCAGATCACCAGCAACGATTTGGCGAAGGACTCGTAGTCGGATACCGTAATGGTCTGGGCGCCGAGCGCAACCCCCATGGCTGCGGTCACGCCGATCGCCGGAGCGCCTCTTACTTTAAGACTGCGAATGGCATCAGCGACGGTCTGATAGTCACGGCAGTCTAAGAACTCGACATGCTCCGGAAGCCGGCTCTGGTCGAGCAGCCGTACTACGCCGTTTTTCCATTCAACGGTGGGAACCATGGAGGAATCTTGTAGCGGGAACGGCGACGCAGTGCAAGCCCTTACCTTGAGTATGTTGCAAAAGCCCTCCAGCGGCGTTCTCGCATCGCTCAAGACCTCAACGTACCCACGCGTACGCCTCGGCCTTTCGCTCGCTGCGGCCTTGCTGGACGGGCTTTTTCAGCATCCTCTAACCTCCTCCCCAGCCCTGTCACCTTTGTGGAAACGAATGGTGACAACCGGCAACATATCCAATTCACGAATCTTCTTCCCGTAAGGACTCGATCTTCCTACGGCTTCACCGAGGCTCGAGCCCGCCTCGCCACACCACAGATGTATTGAACCGATTGCCTCACCCTTCACATCTTGTGTAGTATCCACACCGTAGATACAAGAGGAGCCGACCATGAAAACCACCGCTCAGAAATGGGGCAATAGTCTGGCCGTCAGAGTTCCCAAGGGTATCGCACAACAGGTCGGCCTCAAAGTTAACGATGACTTGGAAATTGAGGTCAAGAAGGGGGCCCTCATACTGAAACCCCATCTCCGACGAGTGTATCGGCTTGAAGACTTACTCAAACGTATGACCCCTCAGAATGTCCATGACGAAATCGGGTACGGCAACACGTCGGTCGTGAGACCCTCTGATGGCAGGTCACAGATAGATCCCTGATCGTGGCGATATCGTCTGGCTTCAATTCACCCCTCAAGCCGGGCATGAACAAGCAGGGCATCGCCCGGCCCTTGTTCTCTCACCGGCAAGTTACAATCGGCGTAGTGGTTTGATGCTCTGCTGCCCGATCACCACTCGTGTAAAGGGCTATCCCTTTGAAGTGCCGTTAGGAGAAGGACAGGATCTGGAAGGCGTTGTCCTCGCAGACCAAATCAAGAGTCTTGACCGGAAAGTCAGGCAGGCCAACAAGAAAGGGAGAGCATCTTCGCTTGTGATGACAGAAACCCTGAGCAAACTGCAGACACTGCTCTGATCGGGCTATCCCCTCACCTCCCCATCGCTCCCCGTTCGATTCGCAAGCATCTCACAGTTATTTTGTGAAAATGCTAGTGTAGGGGGTTAATCTTTTCGACGACCGCTCCACTCCAAAATTGTGATCATGGCCGCAATCAAGCAGGCTTGCACGAGCAGCAGCAGCGCCTCGACCGTTCCGGCATGACGGAGAGCCAGAGCCGCCAGCCCGAGGCAAACCGTCATGAGGCAGATCATCGCGACACTCGCCTGGCGAGACCCCAGCGCGCGTTCCAGTCGATGATGGAGATGGTCTTTGCCCACGTAGTCAAGCCATTCTTTAATGGAATGCACTTTCCCTGTCGCCACCCGTTCCACTGTGATGTGGATCATGTCGTAAATCAGCACACCGAAGATCAGAAGCGGGTTGCTGAATGAGACAATCGGACTAAGATCGGCCCAATTTCCTTTGACGGCGAGACAGGCAAGTGTGAATCCCAGGAAGGTCGCGCCACCGTCTCCAAGAAAAATCACGGCAGGCTTGCGCCCTCGGAAATTGTAGGGAAGAAATCCGACACCTGCCCCGATGATGGCGATGGCAAGCCAGCCCAATCCCGGCTGGTTCGTTTCAAATGCCACAGCCCCCATAAATCCAGCGATGAGAATGGCAAGGCTCGTAGCCAGGCCGTCCATGCCGTCAAAAAAGTTGAAGGCATTCGTGATCCCAACGATCCAGAGCAGGGTCAGCAGGACGTTCGCCACATCTCCGACAGGGCCGCTTGGAAACAAGGTCAGAACCTTGCCTGTAGCGATGACAATCCCGGCAGCCACAAGTTGGGCAGCCAACTTTGATACAGCAGGCAATTCCCACACATCATCGATGATACCGACGATCAATAACAGGGACCCGGCTGCCAGTGTCGCGATCATCCAATCCGGCAGGATCGAATTCAGCAGCACCGAGCCGAGGAAGCCAAGATAAACGGCCACCCCCCCGAGCCTGGGAGTCGGCTGTACATGGATTTTGCGTTCCGATGGTTGATCGACCAACCCCCACTGATGACTGAGGTGGACCATGAGCGGTGTCAGTGCGCCGGCGCCGAGAAACGCGAACAAGAGGATGTAGAGCCACCGAAGACCTTCGAACACGAAGAGTTGACGAATTGCGGGAACCGCCAAGGCCACCGCCCCCAGCAGGGCCCCCAGGGCAGCCGGCGTCAGCCAGCGCCAACTGCTGCGTAGGGCGAAGGGCGAGATGTCGACGTCAATGGCTTTCACGAAAGGATCTC
Organism: Nitrospirota bacterium; assembly: GCA_013388555.1. Lineage (GTDB taxonomy): Bacteria > Nitrospirota > Nitrospiria > Nitrospirales > Nitrospiraceae > Palsa-1315. The sequence goes on from JACAFD010000229.1 coordinate 4,986, forward strand.
CGTGAGGGATTGATGAATCTGCAAGACTTCGTCGTCTGTAAGACCGGGATAGAGAGGAATCGACAGAGCCGTCCGGTCCGCCTCGTCACTATTGGGAAAACCGGTCTGACCCAGATAGAGGTGAAGCGGTCGGAAGACCGGCTTGCGACAGGAAATACCCTTCTGTTCAAAGGTACGTAGAAGACGCAGCAGACCCTCCGGATCGGTTCCGAGCTGCGGGAGTCTCATTACAAATCGATAGTACCCATGTGTTCTGCCAGGAGGCGCGCTTGGACAGACGACGGCCTTGGAGGACAGGGCTTCCCGATAGGTGGCCGCCATAACACATCGCCGGTCCTGAAAGAACTGGAACCGCCCCAACTGGGAAAGTCCGAGCGCAGCCTGCAAATCGGTCAGCTTGTAATTGGAGGAGGAGCGGTCGAGTGTGGCTGCTCCATCA
>JACAFD010000284.1 GCA_013388555.1 Nitrospirota bacterium
ATTCCTGTCGGCGCTGATCTCATCTGGTGTTTTCCAGCCACCGCGCTCAAGCAGGTGCAGGACTTCGCGCGCAGGCTCGACGGGCCACCTCGACGCATCGTGGTATTAGGAAGTACGTCTGCCTACGATGTATCCGATCATTCGACCGAATACCCTCCGCCCTGGATCGATGAATCAGGTCCGATCGACCTAAGTAAACCTCGCGTGCAAGGGGAAGAGTTCTTGCAAAAGGAATATGGCGCAATCGTGCTACGCGTGGCAGGCATCTACGGACCAGGGCGCAACCCGGTTGATTGGGTCAGAGAGGGCCGCGTGAGCCCTTCCCGCAAATACGTCAACCTGATCCATGTCAAAGATTTGGCCGCCATCTGTCTGCTCGCGCTGGAGAAAGGAAAACCAGGCGAAGCCTTCAACGTCAGCGATGGTCAACCCCGTACTTGGAATGAAATCTGCGCAACTGCGCACCAGCGATGGGGCGTGACCCCAGCGGTAGTAAACAAAGACTCATCACCAGGAAAACGAATAAGCAACGCCAAGCTTCGAGCAGAGTTGGATTATCGGTTCCAACATTCCGAGTTGTACGGGGCGCTTGACATCCTTGAATCGACACGTTCACAACCATAGGCGGGCTTGTCAAAACGGTCAACTTTCTTCACTCACCCAACCCCGGCGCGCCGCAACCTAAAGCATGTCTTTGGCCGCTCTCTCTTTGCGGACGTTCAAACTGGCTTTGAACAAGGCCGCAGGTGACGCGAATGCCGCAGGCGTACCCTCAGGGGTACGTTGAGGACATTCGCGAACCGAGAACGCAGTTGAAAGTCAGTTTCAACGTCCGCTAACGGAGGAGGGCCATTACCGCCAGACACACGAGTAAGTTGTTAATCGCATGGGCAAGAATGCCTGGCAGCAGACTTCCGGTCTTTTCGTAGATCCATGCCCAAAGCAGGCCACTCCAACAGACACTCAGTAATCCCACCAATCCATAGCCATGGGCTACGCCGAAGATGACGGCGCTCATCAGCGCAGCAGGCAGAAAACTGAACTTGCGGCGGAGAATGGCAAACAGCAATCCACGAAATGCCAGCTCTTCGAACAGCGGCGCAAAGATCACGTATTCGATTAAACTTATGGCCGTCATGGAGGGCGAAGCCCAGACGAGATCTGCGTCAAACCATTCGGCCCAGTGACTCGTCAGGTGGAACGGTTCAGACAACCGTTCCATCACCCATCCCCCCCACAACCCGGCTGCCACCACAGCCGACACAGCAGCTAGCAGACGACCGACACGGGCCCATCCGATCTCCAGTCCAAATCCATCATCGAAGGTCATGCCGGATGGCCTGAAGAGATACCGATAGGCCAAGAAGAGCAGCGGCGCATTCGTGAGCGGAATGGCCAACGCCCGGAATGGGGCATTGTCGGGGGGCGCAACGATCAAAAACAGCCCCGTGAGCATCGCACCGATTGCCCCCCCGCGCAGCAAAACCGCCGCTCCGACACGGCCAGGCCACGGAGGCGGCACGCCTGGTTCATGCAGCCGGATGCAACTGGAGGGTTCATTCCGCCGGATCCAGAGCACCAGACACACGACAGTGCCGGTCGCCATCGCGCCAAGATCAACGAGCGTCAAGCGATGCGACCAGAGGAACTGGCGGTCGACACGTTCAGCCGCCTGTTCCTGAATCCTGGCTACAAGTTCGGTATCGTTGGCACGCTGTGCCAGGCGTTCAGCCAGGCGATCATAGAACCATCCGGCAGGCAACATTTCTGCCGCCTCTGCTTGCAGCGAGACATATTTCTCCGCATCCTGAACCGGCCCTTCGCCATAGGCTGCCATTACCAGATTGGCAAACTGAGGGAGCGGGTCTTCCGCCTTGGCCCACTCATGCGCGGAGAGGACTGCCTGCGAAACATGGCCGGCCTCGGCTTGGAGAATCGCCAACTGCATGGGCACCAACGGGTCTTCAGAAATCTCTGCCAGTTCTCGATACCATTCAATCTCGTGTGCCAGCTCAGTCTCGGTGTCGTCTGATGTCCAGGAAAAAAGCAGCTGCTCCCACCGGGGCGCACGCTTGAGTCCTTCCTGCATATCCATGGTTCGACTAACCATCAGATTGAGCGCTTGCTCAGGCAACTCGACCCGATCCAACTTGGATGCCGATGCTGACAGCCAGAGAATCGAAGATAGAGACACCACCAGGAAGAGCGCAGACAACAGTGTGACCAAGGGCGAGAACCGCCCGGAATAGATCCCGATCGGAGGCGGCACGTTTGTCGCTTGCCACCAGGACTTGGATTGCTGCGGATCGTTGAGAGAGACCGAAGCTGACTCCATCATCGTTTGGACTATAACATGCTGTTTTTCCGCCTCGAAACCCCTCGAGCGACCAGGCGACGAGGGAAACTGTTCGGAATACCAATGGCCGAAGGCGACTCATCTCCGCTATACTGATCAGCGATCTTCTGTATTTGGAGTGATATATGGCCGTTAAAAACTTTGTTCCTCCACGCAGGCTACTCCTTGGCCCTGGACCAAGCATGCTGCATCCACGAGTCCTGCGCGCCCTCTCAACTCCCTTGCTCGGCCATTTAGACCCGGCCTTTCTTGCAATCATGGACGAAATTCAAACCCTGTTGCGCTTCGTCTTTCAGACGGAAAACCGCTTCACCATCGCAGTCTCCGGCACCGGTTCAGCGGGCATGGAGGCCTCGATCGTGAATATCGTTGAACCAGGCGATGCTGTGATTGTCGGAGTCAACGGCGTGTTTGGGACGAGGTGGGCTTCCATCGTCGAACGGTGCGGCGGTAAAGCGATTCGAGTAGAAGCCCCCTGGGGACAGATCGTAGAGCCGGATGCCATTAGACAGGCGTTGCGCCAATCAGGGCCGGTAAAGGCCGTGGCTGTCGTGCAGGCCGAAACTTCGACCGGCGTTTGGCAGCCGCTTGAGCCGATCTCCCACCTCTGCCGTGAACATGATACCCTCTTCCTTGTCGATGCCGTGACCTCGCTGGGAGGCGCACCGGTCGACGTCGATCGCTGGAACATCGATGTTTGCTATAGCGCCACGCAAAAATGTCTAAGCTGCCCGCCCGGTTTGTCTCCCTTCACCCTCAGCGATCGTGCGTTAGCCGCCATCAAAGCCCGACGCACCTCCTGCCAGAGCTGGTACCTGGATATGGCGTTGATTGCCGACTATTGGGCCGAAGGGACGAGGGCCTACCACCACACGGCGCCTATCTCCATGCTCTATGCCCTACGGGAAGCCTTGCGACTCGTTGAAGAAGAGGGATTGCCTGCCCGCTTTGTTCGCCATCAGCGCAACAGCGAGGCGTTGATCGCCGGCTTGACCGAACTCGGGCTTCCTCCCCTTCCCCCGATAGGACATCGATTGCCGACCTTGACCTGCGTCACGATTCCCTCTCATATTCCTGAATCTGAAATACGGGCGAGTCTGCTCTCGACCTATGGCATTGAAATCGGCGGTGGGCTCGGTCCACTCAAGGGTAAGGTCTGGCGCATCGGCTTGATGGGTGAATCATCGACCGAGGCTCATGTCTTGACCTTGCTGAATGCGCTGGAAACACTGTTTATCCTCGGCGGCTGGCTTTCCACTCCGGGAATTGCGCTCCAGGCTGCCTCACGGGTCTATAGCCGCAGGGTGTGATGAAGTCCTTGACCATTCGCTCAGCGCGCGTCATCGACGGGACCGGTCGGACGATCGAACGGGCTACGGTCGTCATTCGCGACAACAGGATTGCCGCCGTTGGAACGGATCGAGACATTTCTGTCCCGCGGGGAACGACCAGGATCGATGGCAGGGGGCTGACCGTCTTACCGGGCTTGATTGACTGTCATGTGCATCTCTGCCTGGGAGCCGAACCGGATGTCGTCGACGCAATCAACAAAGAAACGTCTGCTCTCACATTGCTCAAATCGAGCAGGGCTGCGCGACAAACCTTGGAGGCAGGCTTCACCACCGTGCGCGACGTGGGATCGCGCGACCACTCCATCTTTACGTTGCAACGGGCTATCGACACAGGACTCGTTCCCGGACCTCGTATAGTCGCGGCTGGCCTGGCGATTTGCATGATCGGCGGCCACGCGCGATTTATTGGTCAGGAAGTGGAAGGGGCGGAGCAAGTCCGCGCTGTCGTGCGAGCGCAGATCGCCGCCGGGTCCACCGTCATTAAAGTCATTGCGTCAGGCGGCGTCCTGACACCTGGCACCTCACCGGACCAAGCGCAAATGACCGTGGAAGAACTTCAGGCTGCTGTGGAAGAAGCACAACGAGCCGGGCGAAAAGTCGCCGCCCATGCCCATGGATCATCGGGGATGAAGAATGCTGTCCGCGCAGGAGTCCACTCGATCGAGCATGCCACCCTCATGGACGAAGAAGCCGGGGCCATGATGAAACAGCAAGGTGTCTTTATGGTGCCGACTCTCTCTGCTTTGGCCACCACTGCCGCCTGCCGACCAGGGTGTGGCGTGCCGGAAAGCGCATTGGATAAGGCCAAATCGATGACCAAACGTCATGCCGTGAGCTTCAAGAACGCGTTACGGGATGGAATCCTCATCGCGATGGGCACAGACGCTGGGACGCCCTTTAACTTTCACGGCGAGAACGCCCAGGAACTCGAACGGATGGTCACGTTTGGGATGAGCCCAATGCAGGCGATTCTTGCCTCAACCTCCGCTGCAGCGCGCTTGATCGGAATTCAGGACCGGGTGGGAACCATCGAGAAGGGGAAACTGGCAGATCTTCTGTTGTTCGAGGGAAATCCGCTTCGTCGCATCGACCTGCTACGCGACCGCAGCAGAATTATGGGCGTGATGCAGGCAGGTAAGTTTGTCGCGGGGCTACTTTCAAGAACGTGAAACGTTTCACATTTTACGTCTACCGCCGTTCATAGAACAATTCCAGCGCAGCGGCGAAGCCCTTCATCCGTCCATTGCGGAACACGTCATCAAGTTGTCCGCGCAGCGATCTGATGCCCCCTTCATCGCCTCGTGTGAGCACGCCTTGTGACAACAACATCTCCGTCGCCACTTCGATAAGCCGCCGCTTACGCCCCTCCATCTCAGCAGTCACCAGCTCCTCCATAACCTCCGATGCCCGCTCCCGAATGACCTCTTCCTTAAATGTGTCGTACCCTTGATCCGCCACAGTGCGCTCACGAATCACGGCGAGTTCTCCCCTGATCCGCTTCACATCTTTCATCAAGACCGCAAACACTTCCTTTCGCCCCTCATCGAACAGTTTCTGCTCCATCTCGTCGACAATGACGGCAGGATCGGTTGTTTCATCTCGTGTTGTTTCATCCCCCCAAGTGAGCCGGTCGTAGCTCCGGCGTTTCTCCGTATCACCGACGACTTCGTAGGCCTCATTGATCTCACGGATCTTTAGTTCGGCGTGGGCACTATCCGGGTTGTGATCAGGATGGTGCTGAAAGACCAGCTTCCGGTAGGCCTTCTTGATCGCGTCGTGGGACGCATCGCGTGAAACCCCCAACACCCGGTAGAAGTCGATTCGTGCCATGACGAGGAACTATAGCATGGGGCTTCGAGGGGCTTCACCTTGACTCCCCTCCCGAACAACGACTCTAGCCTGGCGCGACTCCAACGGCTGAGGGTTGATCCGGTTCATCAGGTTTGTTTTGTTCATCTAGTTGTTCTTGTTCAACCAAACAATGACTTGGCTGGGTATTTGATGCCATGGACGCGACGATTTACGCGATCGTCCTCCACCCGGCGCTGCATGATGTGCTCCAGTCATCCGGGTTGATCGTCTTGATCTTTGCACGGGAGACCAAGGGCAAACCACTGCCGGAAGAACCGTATTCAACTGGATGCCAAAACTGCAACCCTTGACATCCCGCTAAAGCGGCTTATGTTGGTATCTATGACAAACACACCATCGCCCAAAGCCCTGACCCATGACGAGAAGAAAGCCGCAGATGCGGCCTTCGCAGGCCGCCCATTTAATGAGGCATGGTCTGCTGCAGCCAGAACGGTCTACGACGGTATCGTAAAGGCCTTGCCTCACAGAGACGTCGCGATTTCCACTTCTTCAAATGTCGAAGTACCGGCGGAGGTCCCGTCCACGCAAAGCGAGCCTCTCCAACCTCAAGAACCTCTCGCCCAGGAGCACGTCGCCGAACAAGAGATGGCAATACAGGGGACTGTGATGCCTTCAACCATTCGCGACCGGGAAACGGCGATTCAGGCCGGGATCCTGATTGACGTGACGCCGACCGCCTTGCAACTCGGTATCACATTCCCTGTCACGATTACGCGGCCGCTCTGGGAGATGGGGATCGTCACGAAGCAACCACTCCCGGAAGAAGATCAAACCGGACGGTTGCGCGACATTCTGATGGCGTTTCGTCTGCGCTTGGCCAGTCTGACAACTGTGTCGCCCCTTCTCGACTTTCCTGTTCTGCTGGCCTTGCCGCCAGACAGGGTTCCACAGCCGGTGCCTTTGTTTGCCCTCATTCAACCGGACCCTACACACCAGGCGAACGTGACGCTCTTGTTGCCGAGCGAAGTGTCGCTATCGATCAGCTCACTGAATTAGGCGGGATGCTTGGGCAGGATGCTGAAAAAGTCCGCCAGTTTTGTTCTCGCCTCGAATGCATCCTCAACGTAGCCCTGAGGCTACGCCTCCGGTGCTTTCGTCGGCTGCGGCCGCGCTGGACGAACTTTTTGAGCATCCAGCGGGCTCATCGGTGATCGTCGTGAACGTTCCGTTCGCCAAGCCACTTCCGTACAAAAGCGCGTTCCTCCGCCTCGGTTGTGATCAGTTTATCGATGCGCGCGGCCAATAGTTTCCCCAAGATGGTGCTGTACTGCGGACCTGGTTTCAATCCCAAAGCCTGAAGATCCCGCCCCGTCAGTGATGTCTTGACCGTTCTGCTCTTCACATATGACACAAGATCGCGTTTCAGGCGACGTAGCAGCACCTCGTGCCGCATCGCGACTTGCCTTGCTAAAAGCAGCACGAGGGCCTCGCCCGAGAAGCCTGCCAAGAGGCGATACACCTGCGATGGTCGTATCGTCCTTGCATCGGTAAGTCGCTTCCGTGCTCGATCGATCCGACTTCCTCCGACCCTCATATTCTTGGCCTGCTCTCGTGACAGCGCAAGTCTCCGGATCATCGTGGCGACCACGAGCGGGCTGGACTCGCTCGACAGGGCCATCAGATACACCATCGGCCTATCGATCACAGAGTCAGGGAATCGACGTGTCCACCAGGCGAGCGCTTTGGGGACGGCACTGACCACCTGCTTCACATTCTTCACGTAGCACAGACGGCGATGGAGGAACCGGAGCAGCTTCAACTGTGCCAGCCGCGCGATGGTGAGCACAGGATTGCGCTCGGCGAACAACAACAGGATTTCGTTCCGCAATCGAGGGCCGGAGAGTCGCTGGATCAAATTTGTGGAGGCCGCTTGCGCAAGCAGGTGCAAGGTGGTGCGCTCAAGACGAAAGCCGAACCGTTGTTCGAATCGGATCGCTCTGAAGATGCGCGTGGGATCGTCCAGGAAACTGCCTGCGTGCAGCACACGAATGGTGCGAGCGCAAAGATCCCGTTGCCCTTCGTAGGGATCGAATATACGACCGAACTGCCGCTGGTTGAGTTGCACCGCGATGGCATTGATCGTGAAGTCCCGCCGAGAGAGATCCTCTTCAATAGACGCATGCTGAACCGTCGGCAGAAGGGCTGGCTGCGCGTAGGACTCTCGTCTGCTTGTCGCGATATCCAGCTTGAGGCCATTTGGAAACGTAAGCCGCGCCGTCGCAAACCGCTCAAATACCGCCAGCCCAGCCCCGTACCGGTCTGCCACCAGCCTCGCGAAGGCGATTCCATCTCCCTCCACAGTAAGATCAAGATCCCAATTCCCCCGCTTCAGCAAGAGATCGCGTACAACCCCGCCGACAAGATAGACGGACAGATCTCGCTCGTCTGCAAGTCTGCAGATTTGCTTCAATAAATGCCGCTGCCGCACAGGCAATGTGCTCAACGAAATGGTCGTCCTCACCTGGTTCTTCATTGCCGACATTGTAACAACCTCCCGACAGCCAAGACAGCCCTGTGGGCAGGAACTATCCTTCAGCTTTTTTCCCGTTTACGAAACAACCCCAGGCGCGTCTGACCTTATAGGGGGCCACCAGCAGGGCTCCACCGGCCCAGGTGAGGAAGTGGTTACGGTACTCATCTTTCAAGGAGGTTCTATCATGAAGGTTCCACAGACCATTGCGGCTTCAGTCGGCAGTGTGCTTTTTCTGGGTCTGATGGCTCTATCGACCGGACTAGCCCTCGCAGAGCGTGGCGACGAAGGAGGGCAAGCGGACCATCGCGATGATCACGGCGGGCATGGGCGATAAATTCACCGGCCTGAACGAAACGAGGGGCTCACGATTCGGATCGTGAGCCCCCCTTCTTCTCTCCACCGATAAGCTTCTCGTTACTGAGGCCGCTTCCCTTGAACATCGTGCTTCTCTCGTGCGAGTTGGCGCGAGGCGCGATTCTGTGTCTTGTTAATCTTGGCCCGCTCTTTTTTCGTCACGACGCCATCGGATTTTGCCCTGCCTTCCACCTTGTTGATGTGTCGCTGCTGTTTGTTTAGCCGGTTGGCTTCCCGCTTATTCAGCTGCCCCGTGGCAACTCCCTGATCGATCCGCTGTTCCTGATTCGCCTGTCTCTGGTCGATCACCGGCGTTTCAGCCTCCGCATAGGCCATTCCGGTCATCAGCAACGCCATCGCAGTGACCGCGAACAATACTCTTTTCATCATGACCTCCTGGTGTGTGGTTGTGATGTCTCCTTGCATCGAGTCACCTGCGATCCCCCAAGACGTGACCAGACGAAGAACGGCCTGACTCACAGGCCTTCTAGACGACACCAGTACTGTACTGAGTTTTTGAGGAAATGAAAGAAAAGAGAAGAATGTGGGTATTAATTAGTGGTCGCGCCCGCCATGGCCCCCACCACCACCGTCTGATCGCCCGCCTCTATCGTCACGGCCACCGCGAGGGCGATCGGTTGTTCCGCGACCAGGATCACAGTGGATCGGGCGGCGGGGATCGGGGTGGGGACCGTATGGATCGTGCAGAGACTCGGATCGCGCGCTTTCACGCGCCACGGTCTCTGTCAGACTTTCTTAGCATCCTGCTAAATGACATGAGCATTCGGGTTATGGCCGTGTGGGCTACTGCCGTCAGCTCCCGATCATATTTGGACACACTCATGCCGTTTTTTTCCTGCTTCCTTCGTCTTTCAATGACCCTTAGCCACCAGTTCTTCTCATCTGCTGAATTTTCTTTATCACTTCTGTCCCACGCCAAGGCACACAGCTTGCTGAGGGGTTCTGGGTTGGAATTGCCCCACTCACCGGAAGGAGGTTTCGTGATGCACAAAGCGAACAAGCAGATTCTCCCGGTCCTGGTCAGTGCCCTGGCCATTGTTGCGTTGGCAATCACACCGGCTTTGGCCAAGGATTCGAAGAACAAGAAGTCCAGCCACTCTTCTGCGAAGGTAGCGGCTGAATCAGTCGGCCACGTCCCGGAACAACCCGAGGCGCCCAAGGCAGGCCATTTCGACTCCGCACCGGGCCCGGCCTGGAAAACCCTCGGTGGGACCCTAAAAAAAGTCGAAGGCAACATCTACACGGTTGAAGATTACGAAGGTAACCACGTCAAACTGCTGGTCGGGCAAGGGACGAAACAGCTCCACAAGAAAAAGGTCGGGGACACCGTCCGCGCGGAAATTACGCGAGGCGGCTTCGCGAATTCCATTCAGTAACCCCCACTTTGAATCCGCGCACCCACCTCACGCACGGTGGTGTCCATGAAAGGGCCGGCCCTGAAGAGGCCGGCCCTTTCATTCATTTTTCCCCAGACCTTGCTGCTGACTTCCCAACCTGCACGAACTGGATATCACCGTAATAGGCAGTGGCCCGTTCTTTCGTGTTATCCGTATCGGTCATGATGGCGATACCGTTTATCAGAGGCGGTTCTTCGTCGAATGCCTTCTTATAGTCTTCGTAGATGTTTCTTTCTTCACTCACCCAGAGGCCGACCTTCTGCGCTCCACTCTCTACGACAACCATCTGCGCAAAATCTGTATAGGCATTCTCAACGATCGCCCCGACCGGCGCATGCGTGTCCCAAATGTAATTCAACGCCCCGATCGGAATGTCGCCGAAAATCGCCTGACCTGCCTTGAACTTGAGCTTCTTGCCGAAACTCACTTTGCCCGGATCGTAGGCGAAGGTGATGTAGAGTCGGGCTGGAAAATCATCGCCGTCTTTCCTCGTCACATCGTTGTGTTTCAGAATATTCTCGACCTTCCATCGCCACCGCACAATCGGGTATTCCTTTGGATCGATGTTGACTGCTTTGATAAGACCAGAAGCAGAGGCGTCGCTCACGGCCTTGACGACGACCGCGTCTCCATCCTTGACCAATTCATAAACCGTCTGTTTTGGAATCTTGATAAACGTGAGCGGCTTCCACCCTTCGGGCAGCGCGGTGCCGACCTCACTGGCGGAGAATTTTCCCACCTCAAGAACTGTTCCGCCCTGCGCCCAAAGACTTGCCGGAGCGATCAACAACCACGTCGCTAGGAGTAGGCCCGTCGCAACCAGCATCTTACCGTTTCCCTCTTTGAAGGCAGGAGTAGTTTCCCTTCAACTAACCCGGGCGATGGCCTACTAGTTTACCAAGCCTCTATTTAGGGGAGTGGCCAAGGCTGCCCTTTACTGCGCGCGTCTTCTCAATTCCCCATTTCGTTTTCAAGGGTAGCCTGGTCGATCCTCAATTGCGCGCGTCGAACGAGCACATTCTTATCGTGCGCGTTGCGCGAGCACCGGGATAGCCGATCCTCCCTCACCCCCTTCTCATCCAGGCAAATAACTTCATCAGTAGAGCCTTCGTGCGTGGTGTAAAATGCGCCTTCCGCCAAAGATTCACCACCTTCTTGTTCACTTCTGCCTGGGTTGGATAGGGGTGGATCGTCCCGGCAATTGTCTTGGCTCCGGTGCCGGCTTTCATCACTACGGAAAACTCGCCGATCATTTCGCCAGCGTGCGCCGCTACGATTGTGGCTCCAAGAATCTTGTCCGTGCCCTTCTGAATATGAATCCTTGCAAAACCTTCGTCTTCTCCGTCGAGAATCGCGCGATCAACCTCGTCAAGCTTGTAGGTGTAGGTTTCGACTTCGATGCCTTTCTCCTTCGCATCCCTCTCATACATTCCGACATGCGCGACTTCCGGCTCTGTGAAGGTACACCAGGGCATGGTCAACGACTCGACGCTTGCATAGCCCAATCCAAGCGGATGTGGAAACAAGGCATTCTGAATGACGATCTGCGCCATGGCATCGGCGGCATGAGTAAATTTGTAGCGGGAGCAAATGTCGCCCGCCGCAAAGATATTAGAATTCGTCGTTTGCAGCCGTTCGTTTACCTTGACCCCATTCCTGTCGAACTCAACGCCGACTGCTTCCAACCCGATTCCCTCGACATTCGGGGTTCGGCCGACACCGATAAGAATCTCGTCAACCATCACATCATATTGCTGACCATGTGAATCGACTGTCAGACGCTTGCCACCGGCAGTCTTCTGTACTGCCAAATCCTTCCCGCAGCAGAACAGCTTGACGCCATCTTGCACCATGCGCCGTTCGATGATTTCAGCTGCGTCGCGGTCCTCTTTGGGCATAATGCCGTGAGTCGTTTCAATCAGGTAGACCTGGCTCCCGAAACGGGCGAACGACTGCGCCAACTCGCAGCCGACGGGGCCAGCCCCGATCACTCCGATGCGTGGCGGCAACTCCGTCAGCGAAAAGACCGTTTCATTGGTCAGATAGCCCGCCTCTTTCAGACCTGGTATCGAAGGCACGGAGGCTCGCGCGCCGGTACAAATCGTGGCTTTCGCAAAAGCCAGGGTCCGGTTGCCGGCCGGCCCTTCGACTTGGATACGATCGGCTCCGATAAAGTGCCCGCTGCCGATATAGACGTCTACGCCCAGCTTGGTATAGCGATGGGCCGAATCGTTGTGGCTGATCCGCGCCCGCAGCTTCCTCATGCGCGCCATCACCGCGCCGAAATCGTACTTCACACCGGGAGGAATATGGAGACCGAATTCCTCGGCATTTCGTAAGCCCGCCCACAGCCGCGCGGCCCGAATCACACCCTTTGAAGGCACGCAGCCGACATTAAGACAATCGCCACCCATCAAGTGTTTCTCAATCAATGCCACTTTGGCCCCTAGACCGGCGGCAATGACGGCCGTTATCAATCCTGCCGTCCCAGCCCCGATGACCACGATATTGTAGCGGCCGGCTGGTTCCGGATTCACCCAATTAGACGGATGGACATTCTCCGCCAGGACTTGATTGTGCTCGTCGTTGGGTAAAACCAGACCTTCTTCATGCTCACGCATCGAGACTGTCTCCTCTGAACTGTGGGCAATCATGACGCAATCTGCCTTTTCTACTAGACCTCACGCTTCACGCCTCATGTGTTACGGAATTCACGCGTCATGACTTTTTCACCATGAACCTCTTGTAGGCGATCGGCACAAGCGCAAGGAGCCCGAGCAGCACGAAGGCGGCAATGACATTGGGAGAGGCGATCTCACTCAACGAGTTGATCGTCCCCAGTTGTCGTCCCGCATAGGCATAGACAAAAGAACCTGGGATGATGCCGAGGGCTGTGGCGGCCACATAGCTTCCGACGTTCATTCTCGTCAATCCGGACACCAGATTCACGGCAAAAAATGGAAAGAGCGGAATCAGCCGGAGCGTGACGAGATAGCTGAACGCGTTTTTCGCAAATCCGTGTTGGAGCGGCTCCAACCATTTGCCAAATCTCTGCTCGACCCAGTCGCGCAACAGGTAACGCGCAGCCAGAAACGCAAGTGTCGCTCCGCTTGTCGCCCCGAGGTTCACCAGCAGGGTGCCGAAGACACTGCCGAATAAGAACCCTCCAGCCAATGTAAGGATCACTGCGCCTGGCAGCGACAAGCCCGTCACCGCGATGTAGCAAAGGACGAACAGCGCCGCAGCTTCGACAGAGTTGGCTTCCGTAAACGCTAACAAGTGATCGCGATTATCTTTCAGTGCCGCCAATGACAAGAATCGTCCGAGATCAAAATAGAAGAAGGCTCCGATTGCAACCGCAATCACCGCGGCGATGGCAATTTTTCCGGCACTCGAGTTGGCCGGCATAGCTGTCTCAGACAAGGGGGTGGGCATAGTAATCTCGTCCTGTATCATGGGGGCTCCTCTTATGACTGTCAATGTCGTGCCCCGACCCAGGAGGGCGAGCAAGAATTAGGGGGACGAGCGAGACTGGTCAGACGAGGTGGGACTCCGATCTCTCCACGTTTCGCACTTCACAGGCTGCCGTCTCTGGTGGATCTTTTTCAGC
>JACAFD010000129.1 GCA_013388555.1 Nitrospirota bacterium
CGTGAGGCAGAGGCCGTCGCCGGCGCGCTGGAGAGGGATAAGCAGCGTGAGTGACAGTTTTACTGGCGCGAGCGGTGCGCCTCGCAGGTGCTAGCCGGTTGGTCCCTGCTGGACATAGCCACGACAACAAACCTGTGGCTGCGCCACAGCCGCAGCGCGTTAGCACAAAAGTAGCACACCTTTAGGTGGCACTACGTAGCATGGGACAGAGACGAGCTGCTAACTGGTTGATTATTGTGGTGAGCCGGCTGGGACTCGAACCCAGGGCCCTCGCCTTAAAAGGGCGATGCTCTACCGACTGAGCTACCGGCTCACCGAGCGGAGAGGGCGGATTGTATCACCGCCGCCCAGTCGCTGCCTAGGAGGCAGCATACGAAGAATGTTTTTTTGGTTTGTTTGGTTCATCTGGTTCATTCGGTTGGGATAGTTCAACCAAATAAACAAAACAAACCAAACAAACCGGATAGACAGACCGGACAGACCGAATGAACAAGACTGGAGCCTGAGAGGAAACTCATCGCTTGCCGCGCGGGCGGGCGATTTTGAGCGGGTTGCGCAGAATGATGGTTTCACTGCGCTTCGAGCCGGTGGAGATCATATCGATGGGACATTCGGAGAGATCCTCAAGGAACTGAAGATAGCGTTTGGCTTCCGCGGGAAGCTGTTTATAGGTAGACGCGCCCGTGGTCGTGCCGGACCAGCCCTTGAACGTTTTGTAGAGCGGCTCACAGTCTGTCAGTGCCTGGAGATCGGCAGGCATGTCCCGGTACAGCTTCCCCTGATACCGATAGCCGGTACAGACCTTGAGTTCTTTGCAGCCGTCGAGTACATCCAGTTTGGTGACGGCGAGTGACGTGAGGCCATTCACTTTGGTGGCGTATCGTCCCACGACGCCATCGAACCAGCCGCACCGGCGCGCGCGTCCTGTCGTCGATCCGAACTCTTTCCCCCGTGCCTGGAGCCCCTCTCCCACTGCACCGGTCAGTTCCGTGGGGAATGGCCCGCTGCCGACACGGGTGGTGTAGGCTTTGACCACCCCGAGCACCGCGTCGATCTTCGTCGGTCCCACGCCCGTTCCCGTTGACGCGCCACCGGCCGTTGAACTGGAAGAGGTGACGTAGGGATAGGTGCCGAAGTCGACATCCAGGTGTGTCCCCTGCGCCCCTTCGAATAGCACGGTCTTCCCCCGGTCGATCATCTTATTCAAGAGCATGGCGCCATCAACAATATGGCTCTTCAGCCGATCGGCATAGCCGATATACTGCCGGAACACCTTGTCGACCTCGAAACGTTCCAGTTTGTAGAGTTGTTCGAGAAACCAATTGATCTCGACCACGTTCTCTTCGAGTTTGGCGCGAAAGGCTTTCGGATTGAGGAGATCCCCCATTCGGATTCCGACCCGCGACATCTTATCGGCATAGGCCGGGCCAATCCCCCGCCCGGTCGTTCCAATTCGGCGAGACCCCTTCGATAGTTCAGCCGCTTTGTCGATGGCCTTGTGATACGGCAGGATGAGATGGGCGCGCTGACTCACGACAAAATTCTTTCCGATCTTCACGCCTTGAGTCCGGAGATGGTCCATCTCTTCAATCAACGAGGCCGGGTCCACGACAACCCCGTTCCCGATGACACAGAGCGTCCCGCGATAGAGGATGCCCGAGGGGATGAGGTGAAACACGAAGGTGCCCCGATCGTTGATCACCGTGTGGCCCGCGTTAGACCCGCCCTGGTAGCGAACCACCGCATCGACGTCGCTGGCTAAAATATCGACGATCTTACCCTTGCCTTCGTCGCCCCACTGCGCCCCGATGACTACGAGATTTCCCATCGCCTGACTTGCTCCCAACAAAAAGCCCTGGCTGGACTCGTGGCCAGGGCCGGAGCGGTATGGTAGGGACGCTCCTATTGTTTGTCAAGAAGAGTGAGGAGGGGCTGGAGCCGGATGATCTTCTGTGCTCGCGCAACGCGCGGTCGCGGACTCCCCTCGTTGGACGCGCGCAGTGGAAGATCAATCCGCATCCATCCCCGGAGAGAGATAATCGAGCTTGCTTGCGAGCGAGCACATTCTGATCGTGCGCGCTCCGGGAGCAAGGGATCAGCACAGGTGTCATTCCATCCCTTTCATCGTGCGCGTTCCGCGAGCAAGAAGGATGGTCAGGCTGCGCCCCTCCCAATTTCTTGACTGCCGCGCGAGGGCCGTGTTAGCATAATTGCTGTTTCACAAGGATTTTCGCGTATTTCCAAGTCAATCGATGTGGGGCTGTAGCGCAGTTGGGAGCGCGCGTGAATGGCATTCACGAGGTCGCCGGTTCAATCCCGGCCAGCTCCACCAAATTTCAACAGTGGGCAGGAGGCGAGCGGCAAGGGGCTACAGGTAAGAGCAATTTTCGGATTTGGCTCCTGGTCTCACGCCGAACTGGTCTCTTCAATTCCTCCCCTCTAGCCTCGTGCCGTTAGCCCCTAGCCTATCCAGGAATACATGCTCCAAATCGAGTCGGTCTATAAACAATATTCCACGAGAGTTCTGCTTGAAGGCGCAACGGCACATCTCCGCCCCGGTTCGCGGGTCGGTTTAGTGGGGCCCAATGGCGCAGGCAAGACCACGCTCTTTCGCATGATCCTTGAGGAAGAGTCGCCGGACAAGGGCAAGATTCGCAAACGTCCCCGCCTCCGCATCGGCTATCTCCCGCAGGAACTCGAAACCATCACAGGGAAAACCGTGCTGGACGCGACCCATCGCGATCTCTATCCGGAACATGAAGCCGAACGGATTCTCATGGGGTTGGGATTTTCGGAAATCGACTTCAGCCGTGAGATCGAAAAGCTTTCCGGCGGCTATCGAATGCGTGTCGCCTTAGCGCATCTGCTGTTGACGAATCCCGATGTCCTGATGCTCGACGAGCCCACCAATAACTTGGACAAACCGACGCAGCGCTGGTTCGAGCAATTCCTCTTGAACTCGGAAATGACACTGTTGATCATCAGCCACGATACAGCCTTTCTGGATCGTGTCGTCACCCATATCTGGGATCTCCGCCACCACAAGATCGAGGAATACCGCGGCAACTATACTTCGTTCAAAAAGCTCCGCGCCGAGCGGGACGCACAACGGGAGGCGGCCGCGGGGCGCCAGGCCAAAGAAGTGGCGAGGGTCCAAACCTTCGTGGATCGCTTCCGCTATCAGGCGAACAAGGCCAGCCAGGTCCAATCGCGCATCAAGCAGCTTGAGAAGGTCAAGATGATCGAGATCAAGCGCGATCCCAAGCGGGTGAAATTCAAATTTCCCCTCCCCGCAGCGAGTGGCCGGCAGGTATTGGATATCCAGGGCGGAGCAAAACGCTATGGGGAAAAAGTCGTGTATGAACGGATCGATTGTTCGATCGAACGGGGCCAACGGGTGGCGCTGGTGGGAGAAAACGGCGCCGGGAAAAGCACCCTGCTCAAGATGTTGGCCGGAGTGTTGGACCTGGACAAGGGGACCAGAACGGTCGGCCATGGTGTCACCCTGCACTACTTCGCCCAACACCAGGCAGAGACCCTGAACCCCGAACATACCATTCTCGATTCTCTTTCAGAAATCTCCAGCCAGGCTGAGACCAATTTCCTCAGAGGAATTGCCGGAGCCTTTCTGTTCACCGGTGACGATCAAAAGAAGCCGATCAAGGCGCTGAGCGGAGGGGAACGCAACCGCGTCGCGCTCGCACGGATGCTGGTCGAGCCGGCCAACACCCTGTTGCTCGACGAGCCGACCAACCATCTCGACCCTGCGTCGGTCGATATGCTCACCGATGCGCTCTCGGACTTCCCCGGTACGATCGTCTTCATTTCCCACGACCCCACCTTTCTGACCAGAGTCTGCACGCGCGTCATTGAAATCGAAGAGGGCAAGGCCCGCAGCTTTTCCGGCGACTACGAGTATTACTTGTGGAAGAAGGCGCAGGAACTCGAATCGATCAAGGAATCGAGTGACGACCTGAAGGCAGCGGGGCTTGGGAAGACTGTCGCGCCGACCAGGGCGATGGCTGCGCAGGCTTCAGCCAAGCCCTCAGCCGGAGATCGTCGGGATCTGAACAAGATCCAGGCTCGTCTGGAGAAACAGGTCGCGCGGGCCGAAGCAGAGATCGACGAATACGAAACGAAAATCAAGGCGCGCGATCTCGAACTGGCCGATCCCGCACTCTACAAGGATGAGTTCACCAAGTGGAGCGCCCTGCACCTGGAACATGACGGGTGGAAGAAGGATCTGGCGCGGCTCACGACCAAGTGGGAAACCCTCTCCGCCGAACTGGAAGACGTCAAACAGAA
>JACAFD010000230.1 GCA_013388555.1 Nitrospirota bacterium
GTCAGGCACCGACGGGATCGTAGATGATCAAGATGGTCGCGCCGGTGGCGGTGGTTATCGACGCCACATCCGCCTGTTTCGGCAGCAACCGGTATGACCCTTGTTCAAAGGTCCTGCCATCGGAGTGGTACTCTCCCTCAGCGACATAGTGTTGCACCACACCCACATGGGTATGTGGCTCGATGCGACCACCAGGCGGCAAACGCACCAGCATCGTTTTCGCCCCGCAATGGGGCTCTTCTCGAAGCAGTTTCACCTCGCCCCTGCCGGGGAACTCCTTGAGTTCCCTCCATCCTCCTTCCACCTCGGACGTGCTCTCGGCCCCGATCTGTTTTCGCGGTCTCCCTGCTTACCTGACTTCGGGCTAGTCCTGTGCGGCCGACTCGCCGAGAGCGGCGAGCACCGCATCGAGCCCTCGGCGGGGAGATTTCGGCATTGGCACTTCCCGATGGACTTCCGACTCACCGCAGAAGACCGGACGTCCTACCTGGTAGAACAGACCAAGCGTCAACCCATCGCCTTCGAGCGCCGCCTGCATGGCCTCCAGCAGGTCGTGAGTGGGCTCCCTATCATGCCAAACCACCCGTTCTCGCAGAGTACGATCCTCGGGCCGGAAAGTCACGCAGGGTGACAGGACCTCAATCACGGCAAACCCGCGGTGCCGGATCCCTTGTGCCAGCAAGGTCGCCAGGCGTTTGGGCTCCCAACTGCACGCACGGGCAACGAAGGTGGCACCCGCCGCGAGCGCCAGAAGCAGCGGGCGGAGCGGCGGCTCCACGGAGCCTCCCTGAGTCGTGGCCGTGACGTCGCCCAACGGCGTGGTCGGGGATAGCTGTCCTTTCGTCATCGCGTAAATCCGGTTATCCATCACCACACAAGTCACGTCCACATTGCGGCGTGCCGCGTGAAGGAAATGATTGCCTCCGATGCCATAGGCATCCCCATCCCCGATCGTCACAATGACATCGAGATCGGATCGCACAAGCTTGAGCCCGGTGGCCACCGGCAGAGCGCGTCCGTGAATACCGTGGAACCCGTAGCCCTGTAGATAGCCGGGCATACGGCTCGAGCAGCCGATCCCTGAGACGATCACGTACTGCTCAGGCTTCAGTGCCAATCTGGCGAAGGCCATCGTCAGCGCGTTCAGCACGCCGAAGTCGCCGCACCCGGGGCACCAGATAGGCTTCAGAGTCGAGAGATAGTCTTTGGCCTGGCGCGCTGAAACAATTCTTTTATTCATGTTGTGCCCCCCGGATAGCTGCACCGGTAGCCGTCAATGCCTCGACCAACTCCCCCGCCCGATAAGGTATCCCTCCTGGCCTTGCGAGCGACACTACCCGGGAGGGGAGCCGGTAGAAAGCCCGCAGGTAGTAGAAAAACTGCGCCATCGACGACAGCTCCGCGACATAGAGAACCTCCGCTCCCTGAAGTATCCGCTCCAACTGCTCAGGCTGCGCCGGAAACAGCAGGTGGAGGATGATCCCTTTCACCTTCGTGCCCTGCGCCTCAGCAGCGCGCACGGCCTCTCGGACCACGCCGCCGGTTGAACCCCAGGCGATCAACGCCACCGAAGCGCTCGCGTCTCCGCAGCACTCGATCCAGCCCTCCTCGCCCGCGAGCGCCTGTAGCTTCTCCCGCCGCCTCCGGGCTTGGAACTGGTGCGTGCGAAAGGAACTGTCCGGCCTCCCGCTGGAATCGTGCTCAAGGCTCTCGGCAACACAGTCCCCGCCCGGCCTGCCGGAAAGCGCCGTTGGAGCGTCCGCTCCACCGGGGTCGCTGGGGTGCACGCGCCTCCCCGCCTCCATGTGCTCGTCTGCTGTCTGCTCACATCTGTCCATCCCCTCCAGCGGAATCGGGTCCAGGATCTCCACACGCCCCCCAAGGAACTGGTCGCTCAACAGTACCACCGGCACCCGATAAGCCCCGGCGATGTCGAAGGCCCGCACCGTTAGTTCTGCGCACCCCCGCACCGAACTCGGTGCCAAGACGACACGCGGGTTGTCCCCGTGGCTCGAGGCTACTGCCGCCCAGAGATCGGCCTGTTCCGTCTTCGTCGCAATCCCGGTGCTCGGGCCGACACGCTGGACATCGACGACGACCAACGGCACCTCAGCCATGAGAGCGAGACCCAGCCCCTCCGCCATCAGTGAAAACCCAGGCCCGGAGGTCGCAGTCATGGCTCTCTTGCCGGCAAAGGAGGCGCCGATCGCCATATTGATCGCGGCCAACTCGTCCTCCGCCTGCACGAGCACGCCGCCGCGCTCCGGCAGGTGGCGGCTCAGCGCCTCCATGATATCGGTGGCCGGCGTAATGGGATAGCCCGAGAAAAACCCGCAGCCTGCTTGCAAGGCTCCGAGGGCGATGGCTTCGTTCCCGGTAAGCACCCACCGCCGGACGTCTGTGGCAACCGCGGGCAGCCTCCGCCCCCACTTGCCCGCTTGCTGTGCCCAGGCAGCGCCATGCTCGAATGCCCGCAGAGCCAACTCGACGTCCCGCTCCCCGAACCGTGCGGTCATCACGGCCCGCGCGGGCTCATCCTCCAAGCCCAGAAGCCGGCAGAGCGCCCCGAACACCACCAGATTCGGTCTCGCTCCAAACCCGATCTCGTCAGCGAGACGCTTCCAGGGTACCGGGCACCGGACGGCTTCGGGCGGAATCCAGTGTGGCAGGTCGCCAACGGTCTCTTCGTAGATGAGCCAGCCGTTAGGCTTGAACTGTAGCTCCTGCTGGAAGTGCTCGCCGTTGCTCCAGTCGAAGGCCACTACCAGGTCCAGCGCGTCGGGCATCATCTCGAACGGTCGTGACCCCAGCCGAAGGAAACATGCGCTTTCTCCGCCCCTGACTTCGGGACCATAGGTTCTGGTCAACAGCCCATACAGTCCGCAGGCAGCTGCCGTCTCGATGAGCAGATCGCCCAGCAGCATCACGCCCCTGCCGCCGCTCCCGAACACAGCCATCGCGAACTCGGATCTTGTTTCAGACATGGATTAATATTTCCGTCTACCAGGCGACTGCAAAACACCTGCATGACCTACGCCCGGCTGCCTGCCGCCTGGCTCGTCTACCGAGCTTTGATGTCCGCTTTCACCGGACAGACCGGCGTCGTCAACACGACAGTGAAACGGACCGCATCGCCTTCCATCACGATATCTCTCACCATATTGAGCGTAATGAGTTCCTGTCCCAACTCAGGCTCCTGCACATGCCGGAGAGCCTCAATGACCGCTTCTCGATTAACCATGTCCCAAACTGCTCCTTCTTCGCCTCATGAACCTGCTGATTCCCTCAGCCCTTACTGACAATGATGCCGGCGCCACCAGGATTCCGTCGGCGAGCGCAACGAGACTGTACTTCACAGGCTCCCTCTCCGCGTGAGGAAGCAGGTGCGTCGCCCCGACATAGACGAGGGCCCCGGCTAAGATCGACAACAACGTCCCGAGCAATGATGGTTCAATGCGGTTGATCATCGGGTACGACAACAGGGTCCCAAGGGGTGTGCACACAGCCGCAGCCAGGAAAGCGAGCCATAACGATTGTTTTGGACTGCCGCCGCCTCGAATGAGCAAGAGGTAGGTAATGTGACCCCCTCGGGGAACTCATGGAGCACCATGCCTATGGCGGCCAAGATTCCGGTAAAGGTGCTGACGCTAAACGTAATCGAATAGACGACTCCATCCAGGAATGAATGGAAGCCAATCCCCAACAACGGCACCAGGCCGATGGTGAACTCAGGATTCTTGTCGCAAACATAGGCCGTGATGAACCGGTTGAACAGATACATGAAGACATAGCCGGCGAGCAGGTAGAGGGGCGCCTGTTCGTTCATTCCGAATGATTTGGGAATGAGATGAAGAAAGGACACGGATATCAGGACGCCTGCCGCAAAACAGGCAAAGTAGGCACTGTTCCTGCGGCCCCAGCACTCGAAATGGCGAATCACATAGATCCCGCTTGTCGTGACAAGCGCCGCCAACAGACTGGCGGAGAACGGGACCCACAGACCGGACATCGTCATCTTCGACTACTCCGACACCGCATCATAGATCATGAGAATGGTGACACCATCCTTTGTAAAGATGGTCGAGACATCCGCATGTTTCGGCATGAACCGATAGGCTCCTCGTCCCAGCGTCTTCCCCTGCGTTTCGCATTCCCCTTCGAGCACATAATGCTGCACGGGGGCGACATGGCTATGCGGAATGATTTGGCCACCGGCCTGTAACCGAACGATGATAGTCCTGGCCTTACCCTTGCCCTCATCCCGCAGCACGGTGACGTCGCCCTTGCCGGGAAACTCCCGCAACTCTTGCCAGACCATCTCTCCTGGATAGTGGATGATTTCCTTCATACGCACCTCCCTTTGGCTCAGGTTGAACTGTGATCGATTGCGAAGGAAATTGATTTGTCCCCTGCCTCATACCAACCGACCAAACTTACAACCTTGTCACCCCCCCCAATGCTCCAACAGATTCGCGACCACGGAGGACCGATGCTCGGTGGCACAGTGGACGCCGATCGTGCAATCATGCAGTACGTGACCCCAATCGTTCCCACATGTGACTCAATGGCTTTGCTGACAGATCACGGCGTGCCTCTCATTTCCGGCTCCGTCATTAGTCTCGTTTCCCGAGCGGCTGCTTGATGCTGACCGCGCCGAGGAGCTCTCCTGCCTTGTAGCCCGTAGCCGTATCGAAGGGATACTGCGTCTTCAGCACGGAGCGAATCGGCTCGGGAATCTGGGCAC
>JACAFD010000047.1 GCA_013388555.1 Nitrospirota bacterium
CGCCGCTCATATTTCGCCTTCGCCATACCCGCCTCCGTTGATTGCAAGATTAAGGTTCAAGCCTCAACCTTAGCCTCGGCCTCAACCTGTGACTGAACCTCTGGAGCCCACGACGCGGATCGAACGCGTGACCTCGTCCTTACCAAGGACGTGCTCTACCAACTGAGCTACGTGGGCGCTCTTCGTTAATCGTGAACCGTGAATTATTAATCGCAAGACAATCAACTCAGACAATTTTGCTGATCCACCCGTTTCACGAATACCGAATTCACGTCCCCTTTGGAGCGGGCGATGGGATTTGAACCCACGACAGCCAGCTTGGAAGGCTGGAACTCTACCACTGAGCTACGCCCGCATTATGCAGTGCTACGCACCGAGTGCTGAGTTCAGGGTACGAACCCTTTATTCTGCGGCTCAACCCCCGGCGTTCACGACTACGAACTTGCCTGCGTTTGGTGGGCAGGCAAGGATTCGAACCTTGGAAGCCGATGGCAACAGATTTACAGTCTGCCCCCTTTGGCCACTTGGGTACCTGCCCGAAACACCCTGCCTGCAACACAATCTCATTAAGCTAAACGCGAAATTCTGACCGCATTCTTCATCCGTATGATGGACAAAGAAAAGCAAGCTGATCCACACACAGCTCCCCCTTCCTTGTAAATAAAGGACAAATGCGGGAGGTGTGGTGTACAGTCTTGTTCAGGAAATGTTGGATTCTATTGATGAAGTATGGAGATGTCAAGGCCCAAAAGTAGAATTTTCTTGTCTTTTTCTCCGACCACGTCTATCGGAGGGAAATTTTCCTGGCGCCACCCGCCACCCCCTTCATCTTCAAATTCACCATACTCAACACATTACAGCTGGACGAAGCTCACTGCACCCGAGCGTCCCACCAATATTTCATGGACTTATGAAGACCTTCCTTCCCTACCTGCACCGATCGTATCGCTCAACACCTTGGCCTGTACCGGACAAAACCCCCTTCGCGCGCACGAGGAGGGCGGGGGAAAATTCCATAATATCCTTCATAATAACTGTCGCTTCTTGTCCCAACAAACGCGATGCGGGAGCCAAGTACCGTTTTCGAGCCACGGCTCGCTCACCGGGATCTTCCGGTTCATAATACCCGCGCAGATTGCCTTCTCTATCGGCAGCCTTGAGACGACTGACCCATTCCTCCTGACTCTTCCCTGGTTGCTGAATCGATGGGCCTCTCTGGCCCGACAATTCCAATTGGTTCCACACGACCCACCCGACAAACACCGCCCATGTTTCGTTGAGTGCCTCCCATGATTCACGTTCGCTCAGAAACCGCTCCTCAGTCTCACTGCTCCTCTGCACGACCGGCGTGATCAAGACTGCACCATAGTGACAGCCCTGCTGCGCCCTCGCAAAAACGAGCACCGGATGGGACACAGCCTCGGGCGATGTCTCAGCCGCAGTCACCAAGTAGTCGAGATAGGCGTGAAACAGTTCGTGATAGAGCGTGCTGATTTCTGTATGGGTGAGTCGCCCGAGTGGACGCAATGTAGTTCCTGCTCCATTGAAGGACAAGGTGCGACTGAGCACCATCCGATGCTCCCCCAGGTGGTATTCGGCAGCATAGCTGTGGAGATCGTCGAACTCAAACCGAACGAAACTCGCTGGAACTGCCTGGAGAAATTTCGTCGGGAGGCCCAGGGCCTGAGCCTCAATAAGCAACTGTCGCCACATCAGTTCGGCTGACGGGAGGCGTTCCTCCGACATTCCGACATTGGCCGTGAAGAAAAGTCCTCCCATGAGGAAACTTATCGCGATTGCTCTGCACAACATACGCACCATCGATCTTAGTCCGCATTACTCTTGGCCTTACAGGATGCTCAAACCAGTTTGTTTTGTTTGTCTGGTTCTTCTGGTCTGTCTGGCTTAACCAAACAAACGAGACAAACCAGATAAACCAAGTAACAATCTTCTTATGCTGGCGGGCTTTTTCAGCATTCTATTCATGATGATCGCGGGCATACCAGTCCGGCCGCCCACCTTCTTCCACCAGAACAAGCTGATCCAGCAGCGCAGGCGTGACAGGGTCCAGGAAACGAGACGGTTTCGAGAGCAGCATGCCGCTTCCCTTATCGAACACATTGATCGGGTATGTCAGAAACAGGTGCCGTTTCGCTCTCGTCACGGCGACATAGAACAGCCGGCGCTCCTCTTCCAACTCATCGTCGGCGATAAACGAATAGACGGACGGGAACCGACCATCCACGACCCAAATCACAAACACACATTGCCACTCCAGTCCCTTCGCCGAATGGATCGTCGAGAGCACCAACCGTTCATCATTTCGATCCGGTGCATCCACATCTACGGCACTGCCATCCGGCGGTTCCAACGCCAGGTCCGCGAGAAATTCATCGACGCCTGGATAGCCCTCGGCAATCGTATGGAGATGCTCGAGGTCCCTGGTTCGTTTGGGATAGTCGTCGTACTGTTCCTTCAAAATCGGCAGATAATATTCATACACATGATTTACCTGCTCGGCAGGGCGCCGGTCCTCTGCTCCCGCGAGACTCTCCAGCGTGTTTGCCAGATTCCTAAGCCCCTGGCTGGAACGCCCTGTTACCTCGCGCAGGGTCTGAAAGGGCTTCTCCGATTTGACCAACGCTGCCAGGAGATCCTGGGCTTTCTTCGGCCCAACCCCTTCTACCAACAGAAGCACACGATGCCAGCTGACCGTATCGAGCGGGTTGGCAATCACCCGCACATGGGCCAGCAGATCCTTCACGTGAGCCGTCTCGATAAATTTAATGCCACCGCGTTTGATGAAGGGCAGCCCCTTCCGAGAGAGTTCGATTTCCAGGTCGAATGAATGGAAGCTGGATCGAAACAGCACCGCCACCTCGGTCAACGGCACTCCCTCCTCACGGAGTTCGAGAATCTTCTGTGCGATGAAGCGCGACTGGGTATTTTCACCGGCCGCCTCCACCAGAGAAGGGAGCGGACCGTCGATCTTTCTGGTGAAGAGACGTTTGGTATATTTCTCCTTCGCCTCCTCGATAATGCAGTTGGCCAAATTCAGGATGGGTTGCGTACTGCGATAGTTTTCCTCTAACTTGTACATCGTGGTGCCCGGGAAAAGCGTCGGAAACTCCATAATGTTTTTGAACGTCGCGCCGCGAAACCCGTAGATCGACTGACTGTCGTCTCCCACGATCATGACATTGTTGTGGGTCGAGGCCAATTGACGTATGACCTCGGCCTGCAGCCGATTCGTATCCTGATACTCATCCACAAGAATGTAGCGATATTGGCGTGAAATCGTCGTGCGGGCCGTCTCGTCCCTCACGAGCAGTTCTCGCAACATCACCAGCAAGTCGTCATAGTCAAGGAGTTGCTTCTGGCGCTTAGCCGCTTGATAGGCTTTCTGCAACCGCCCCAGATCCTCCGCATGGTCGGCAAAATGACCGAACTCCTCAAGGATGATGTCGTCCAGGCTGCGCAGGGTGTTCGCGCTCTTGCTGACCATCTCCATGATCGTCCCCTTGCGGGGAAATCGCTTATCCTTTTCATTCAACCCCAACTGCGCCCGCATCAGCGCAATGAGATCCTCCGCATCGCTCCGATCCAGAATCGTAAAGCCCGGCTCCACCCCGATCGACCGGCCATAACGCCGCAACAAGAGATTCGCCACGGAATGGAACGTACCGCCGCACACCCGCTGGCTCCTCGCACCGATCAACTCACCGGCGCGCTCCAGCATCTCCTGCGCCGACTTGCGCGTAAACGTGAGCAGCAGAATGTTCGAGGGATCGACGCCGGAATCGATGAGATAGGCCACGCGATACACCAACGTGCGGGTCTTGCCGCTGCCGGCGCCGGCTATCACCAGCGAAGGACCTTCTCCCGCCGTCACAGCCGCCAGCTGTTGCGTATTCAACGCGGCGCGATAGTCGATGGAAAGGTTGCGCGGCACAGCCTCGTCGTCAGACCGCTTCAGCACGTAAGTCTTAGTTTCTCGTTCCATAGATAATGAAAGAAGGAAGAAAAGAAATTGTTGAGCCGTTCGGTCATTCAGGAGAAGCGCTGTATAACATACTCTCCACCGCCCTTTTAAAGCGAGACTAGGCGGAACAGGATACTGAAAAGAGGACGGGCGGCTGGGATAATCCCCGTGCTCGCGCAACGCGCAGTCTCAGAAAGATGCGAGGGAGCAGGCAGACCGTTCTTCTTGCTCGCAGAGCCCCCACGATAAAACGGTGGTCGCTCGATGCGCGCAGTGAAGAACAATCTGCCTTGTATCTTGAATCCCGTGTCTCAACGATGGAATCATTCTCCAAGCGGGCGTGATAGACCGATTCAGCCGAGGTCGTCTGAGGCCGAGGAGTAGCCCGGGTCGTCACGCCATGATCCTGAATGAGCCCGAACAGTTGCACGGGTCAACCAGCCCGCATCATGCAAGGATGGGCCACCAAGGGAGGCGATCATGACACATACCCCAAGGTTTGTCGGTATTGATATCTCAAAGGCCCAATTGGACATTGCCCTGCGGCCCGAAGGACAGTTCGCCGTACCCAATGATGAGACGGGGCGTGCCCACGTGATTGAGCGCCTGCAGGCCCTCCCGGTTGCGTTGATCGTCTTGGAGGCGACCGGTGGTCTTGAGCTGCCACTCATCGGGGCGCTCGTCGCGGCGGGGTTGCCTGTCGTGGTGGCCAATCCTCGACAAGTGCGAGACTTTGCCAAGGCGACGGGCAAACTCGCGAAGACCGATTCCCTCGATGCGCAGATCCTCGCCCATTTCGCCGACGTCATCCGTCCCGTCCCCCGGCCGTTGCCGGATGCGCAGACGCACGCGCTCGCCGCGCTCCTGGCCCGACGTCGCCAGCTGATCGAGATGCTGACGGCGGAGAAAAACCGTCTCGGGAGCGCGCCCCACTCCTTGCACAAGCGCCTGAAAGTCCACCTCACATGGCTCGCACGTGAGGTGACGCAGATCGAGCGGGCGCTCGCCACCGCCATTCGCGAGAGTCCGGTCTGGCGAGAGAACGATGATCGGCTCCGCACGGTGCCAGGGGTGGGGCCAGGGCTCGCCCGGACGCTGATTGTGAGCCTCCCCGAATTGGGAACCTTGAACCGGAAGCAAATTGCGGCACTCGTTGGGGTCGCCCCCCTGAACCACGATAGCGGAACGCTCCGAGGCAAACGCACCGTGTGGGGCGGCCGTGCGCATGTCCGAGCCACGCTGTACATGGCAGCCCTGGTGGCGTCCCGCTGCAATCCCGTCATTCGCAGTTTCTACCAACGCCTATGCGACGCGGGGAAGGCCAAGAAGGTGGCGCTCACCGCCTGTATGCGAAAACTGCTCACCATTCTCAACGCCATGGTGAAGCATCGAACACGCTGGGGCACGCATGAGATCGTGTGCCCTTGACAATGAAGACAGTTGCTA
>JACAFD010000250.1 GCA_013388555.1 Nitrospirota bacterium
CCTCTACCCCACCGTACGCATCATTCTGCATCCCCGTGGGTGGCAGGGATGAATCTCGACTGCGGCCGTCGAACGAGGCCCTTCCTAGGGCGCGCGTTCCGGGAGCAAAGAGATCGTCCCTGCCACCCACCTTTTCTGTTCTTTCCCTTCAACCCCTTTCTCTACAACGCACATGCGAAGGGTCGGTTGGGTTAGGCTCACTGCGCGCGTCCAACGAGGGCCTTCTCAGGCCGCGCGTTGCGCGAGCAAGAGACCGACCCAATCGGCCCTTCTCACACTTTCTTGAGAATGTGCCCCATCTTCTTCTTTTTCGTTCGCAGATACTTCACATTCGCCGCACGCGGCTGAATTTCGACCGGCACGCGCTCGACGACTTGCAGCCCATAGCCTTCGATGCCGACAATCTTGCGCGGGTTATTCGTGATGAGCTTGATCTGGTGCAGTCCGAGATTGACGAGAATCTGCGCCCCTACGCCGTAATCCCGCAGATCAGCTTTAAATCCCAACTTCAAATTCGCCTCCACTGTATCGCTCCCCTGATCTTGCAACCCATAGGCCTTGATCTTATTCAGCAGGCCGATGCCGCGCCCTTCTTGATTGAGATAGAGCAGGACCCCGCGCCCTTCCTTTTGAATCACTTCCATCGCCTTATGGAGCTGGTCGCGGCAGTCGCAGCGCAGAGAGCCCAGTGCGTCGGCCGTCAAACAGCCGGAATGCACCCGGACGAGCGTTGGCCCCCCGCTATCGACCTGCCCTTTTACCAAGGCAATGTGTGTGATGCCGTCGATTTCGCTCTCGAATGCCACTGCCTCGAAATCGCCGAACATCGTCGGCAGACGCGCGCTGGCCATCCGCCGCACGTAGGTCTCACGCTGCATACGGTATTCGATCAATGCCTTGATCGTCACCAGCTTCAACTTGTGGGCTTTGGCAAATCTGGCAAGCTCCGGCACACGAGCCATGGTGCCGTCTTCATTCATGATTTCGCAGATCACACCGGCGGGCAGGAGCCCGGCCAACCGCGCCAGATCTACGGAGCCTTCTGTCTGCCCCGCACGCTTCAAGACCCCGCCCTGCTGCGCCTTCAAAGGGAAAATATGGCCAGGCCGCGCCAGGTCGCCGGGCTTGGACTTCGGATCGATCGCCACATGGATCGTCGTAGCTCGATCCGCCGCAGAGATCCCGGTCGTAATGTCGTGCCGCGCATCGATGGACACGGTGAAGGCCGTCCCAAAGGTCGCAGTGTTCTCCACCGCTTGTTGCGGCAGGTGGAGTTCTTCCACCCGTTGAGGCGTCAGGGCGAGACAGATCAACCCGCGCGCGTATCGAGCCATGAAATTGACGGCCTGGGGCGTCACATGCTGGGCCGCCATGACAAGATCGCCTTAATTCTCCCGATCTTCGTCATCGACGAGAATGACGAATTTCCCCTTCTTGATGTCCTTGATGGCTTCTTCGATGCTGTGAAATGGAGTCGGCATAGTTTCCAATACTGAATGTCTAATCCTTACTCTTCAGAAGGTGATCAATTTATCATTTAACATTGAGTATTTGACATCCCTTTTTCACCCCTCACGGTCTATGGGAAAAAGGGCCTGCCGCTCCAGGGGATATGCGGTAGAACGCTATTATTCGGACAGACTCCTACCTCCTCTTATGATAATCTCGCCCGTCATGAGTCCACGGGACAAGGATCTCGACAAAGAACCGATCGAACCGGAGATCGTCGATCCGTCCGAGGAAGAGATCGCCGGGATCAGTCCGCCTCCCGATGCATTTCACCGTGCAGCCCCGGAAGCGCATCACGCCACCGACCTCACGGCCGTGGTCCCGGTTACAGCTCTCCAGCAATATCTAGCCGAAGTCCGACGCTATCCCTACCTTTCCAAAGAAGAAGAGTTGGCCCTCTTCCATGAATATCGAATACACGGAAACCGCGATGCCGCCGTGAAACTCATCATGGCCAACCTGCGTGTATCCATCTCGATTGCAGCCGAGTACCTCCATACAGGGGCCGACCATATGGACCTCATTCAAGAAGGCAACGTCGGATTGATGCATGCCATCAAAAAATTCGACCCGTCGAAGAACGTGCGTTTTTATGCCTATGCTGCCTGGTGGTCTCGGGCCTATATCCTTCGCTATCTGCTGAACAACTATCGGCTGGTCAAGATCGGGACGACTCAGGATCAGAGGAAACTGTTCTACAACCTTAAAAAAGAGAAGGCCAAGCTGGAGCGGGAAGGGTACGCCCCGGACACAAAATTGCTCGCAGACCGCTTGAACGTACGAGAACGGGACGTCATCGAGATGGGACAGCGCCTGGGCAACTGGGAACTCTCGCTGGATCAGCCAATCGGCGAAGACCAGGAAGGCAGCCTGTTGGATGTGCTCCCCTCCCAGCAGACTCCGGCAGACGAGCAACTTGCGCAGACCCAATTACAGACGCTCTTCCGCACCAAGCTCGCCGAATTCGTCAAGACACTCGACGAGCGAGATGAAGACATCTTACGGAACCGGATTCTCTCAGAAACCCCTCTCACCCTGGACGACCTCGGCACCAAATACTCCATCACGAAAGAACGGACCAGGCAACTGGAAGCTCGTATTATCAAGCGCTTGCGCGACTACATTAAGAAAGACATCAAGGATTTCGACCACTTGCGAATCTAATTTCGTTGAACCCCCTGATGAAATAAAAGTCTGGAATCCCCATGCGTCAATCGGGTATGGTTCCCTCTGTCCCTGTCAGACAAGCGGAGAAAAATTTCCCAGTTTTTCCCCCTTGACTTGGACGAACACGAGGCTATCTGTACCTCCGTGTCCAGCGGATCAGGACTTCTGCTCGTTCTGGAGTACCACGATTACGCCATCGAGTTCGAACCTGTTCTATATCGTTATATTCACTGGTTTAACATCACGAGGAGGGTGTTGCTATGAGCACTGCGGCCAAGGAGAAGACAGAGAAGAAGCATATCGCCAAGGGGTTTCAGCCTCTGGGTGACCGGGTATTCGTCACCTACACCGAAGAATTAGATCGAACCGCCGGTGGGATCTACGTGCCGGACAGCGCGAAGGAGAAGCCACAACGAGGTATCGTCCAAGCGATCGGCAAGAAGGTGGAGAATGTGAAAGTCGGCGATCAGGTCCTGTTCGACAAATATTCCGGCAGCAAGCTCCGGATCGAAGACGAAGAATGTTTGATCCTCAAGGAAGAAGATATTCTCGGCGTCTTCGCCAGCTAATCAAAACCTACACACACTACGACGACAATAAAGGGGGAATGACTATGGCAAAGCAATTACTGTATGGTGACGCAGCACGCGCGTCCATCCTCAAAGGGGTGAACCAGCTCGCCGACGCGGTGAAGGCAACACTCGGTCCCAAGGGCCGCAACGCGATTCTCGACAAGAAGTTCGGCGCCCCGACAATCACCAAAGACGGCGTGACCGTGGCCAAGGAAGTCGAGCTCAAGAATCCGTACGAGAACATGGGCGCCCAGCTCGTGCGCGAAGTTGCCAGCAAGACCAGCGATACGGCCGGCGATGGCACCACGACCGCGACCGTGCTCGCACAGGCCATTTATCGCGAAGGCGCAAAGAACATCACTGCCGGCGCGAACCCGATGGAAATCCAGCGCGGCATCAATAAAGCCGTCGAGGTCGTAATCAATGAGCTGAAAAAGCTGAGTAAGCCCTGCCAGAACAAGACCGAAATCTCTCAGGTCGGAACTATTTCAGCCAACAACGATAAGACCATCGGCGATCTCATCGCGGAAGCGATGGAAAAGGTCGGCAAGGACGGCGTGATCACGGTCGAGGAAGCCAAGTCCATGACCACATCACTGGACGTGGTTGAAGGGATGCAGTTCGACCGTGGCTACATCTCTCCCTACTTCGTCACCAACGCCGAGCGGATGGAAGCAGCCCTGGAAGACCCGCTCATTCTAATTTCCGAGAAGAAGATCAGCAGCATGAAGGATTTGCTGCCGGTCCTCGAACAGGTCGCGAAGATGGGCAAGCCGCTCGTGATCCTCGCCGAAGATGTGGAAGGTGAAGCCTTGGCGACGCTAGTGGTGAACAAGCTCCGCGGCACGCTCAATGTAACGGCCATCAAGGCCCCAGGATTCGGCGATCGCCGCAAGGCCATGCTGGAGGATATTTCGATCCTCACCGGCGGCCAGGTGATCTCGGAAGATATCGGCATTAAGCTGGAAAACGTGAAGCTCACAGACCTCGGCCGCGCCAAGCGCGTCACGGTGGACAAGGATAACACCACGATCGTGGAAGGCTATGGCGACCCGAAGAAGATCGAAGGCCGCGTGAAGCAGATCAAGGCCCAGATCGATGAGACGACCTCCGACTACGATCGGGAGAAGCTCCAGGAGAGGCTCGCGAAGCTCGTCGGCGGTGTAGCCGTCATCAACGTCGGCGCTGCGACCGAAACTGAAATGAAGGAAAAGAAGGCGCGCGTCGAAGACGCCTTGCATGCCACCAAGGCAGCCGTCGAAGAAGGGATCGTCCCCGGAGGCGGAACGGCCTATCTCCGCTGCCTCGGCGCATTAGATTCACTCAAGCTGGAGGCCGAACAGCAGGTGGGCGTCAATATCATCCGCCGAGCGCTCGAAGAGCCGATCCGTCAGATCGCGGTGAATGCCGGGATGGAAGGCTCGGTCATCGTCGAGAAAGTGCGCAACGACAAGAATTCCAACGGCGGGTACAATGCCGCGACCGAGGAATATGTGGACATGATCAAGGCCGGTATCATTGACCCCACCAAGGTGTCGCGTTGCGCGTTACAGAACGCAGCGAGCGTGGCGGGATTGATGCTCACGACTGAAGTCATGATCACCGAGCTGCCGGAAGAGAAGAAAGAGCCGGCCGGTGGTGGTGGACACAACCACGGTGGCATGGAAGGCATGTACTAACCAGCTCACAGCAACAGGCTGAAGGCTGATAGGTATCGGAAGGGCCCGGCGGGAAACCGCCGGGC
>JACAFD010000295.1 GCA_013388555.1 Nitrospirota bacterium
CGCTACCCCTTTGAGTCCCAGCCGGGGTTCGGTCGCGATCTCGTGGAAAACAGAATCAATGTGCAGTACCAGTTCTATTTCTAGACGCATATGAACTTTATCATGATGACCAGGAGGTTCTTTATGACACGCCGAAGTGTCCTATTGAGAAGTCTATTGTTCCTTAGTGTCTTGACCGCGTCCGTTTGGACCGCACCGACCGTGCAGGCAGCGCCCGAGACCGTCACCATCGCGGCTGCCAACAGCCTGAAGGATGCATTTCGAAAAATACTCCCGCTCTTCGAAGCGCACAATAAGGATATCACTGTGCGAGTCATCTACGGGCCGTCTCAAACCCTCAGCAAGCAGATCGAAGAGGGTGCGCCGATCGATGTGTTCCTGCCTTCGCTCGTTGAGGAAATCGACCAACTCGAGAAGAAAGGGCTCGTCATTCAAGGCACAAAACGTATCTATGCCAGCACCTCATTGGTCCTGGTCGCCGGCCCTGAACTCCCGGCGCCGATCACTTCGGCCCAGGATCTTCGCACAACTCTGATTCGGTATATCGCCATCGGCGACCCGAAAACCTCGTCGGTCGGTAAAGTGGCTGAGCAGTATCTCAAGTACAGCAAGCTCGACACCCAGCTGAAGTCGCAACTTGTCTATGGGGAGCATTCGCGAGCCGTCCTGGACCTGGTCGCCAAGGGCGAAGCCGACCTCGGCATCGTCTACCGCACAGATGCCGTGTCGAATAAGAAAATCCGTATTCTCGACGAGGCCCCGGTGGACTCGCACCAGCCGGTCCACTACGGAGTCGCTGCAGTCTGGACCGCGAAGAACATCTCGGGCGCAGGGGATTTCATTAATTTTCTGGGGAGACCCCAGATCCAATCTCTCTTGCAAGACCACGGCTTCGATCGCATAGCCGAGCCGATCGGCGTCGCTCAACGACAGGAGGGACGATAATGAATCGCTACCAGAACAATTTGACGCAACGGTCGGCATGGCCCCTGCGCACGCTGTTCCTACTCGTCGGCCTCTCCATCGCCGCCGGTTGCGCGAGCCAGCCGGTCCCGTCGTCGAGGACGATCTACGAGGCAGGATTGAATACGGTCCGGTTGGAGCAGGACCCCGACTCCACATCCAATGCGCATCCTGCCACGTTGACGGCAGCGGAGGTCGGCACGTTACTCCGGGGGGTCCGCGCATCGGAACGGCGGAACATCGTTCACCGCCTGATTTTCGGTCAAGCCGATCAAACCAGGGCATTCCGGAAAGAAGAGATTTCCGTGTTGGCGTTGCCTGTTTCAACAGCGCTCTCTCTGGCGGAACCGGCAGAACGTGTGTACTTCAACTTGAGTCATGCCACGGATCAGGGAGATCAGGAAACCACCACGGGCTGGATCTCCATCCAAGGGCCGATTCTGCACCTGATCATCAGCGCCGTACACACCCGG
The DNA here is from genome assembly GCA_013388555.1 of Nitrospirota bacterium. Lineage (GTDB taxonomy): Bacteria > Nitrospirota > Nitrospiria > Nitrospirales > Nitrospiraceae > Palsa-1315. The sequence continues at coordinate 1,437 of JACAFD010000295.1, forward strand.
CATAGCCCCGGTCCCGATATCAGTAAGTATGACCGGCAACTGCCGAACATTCCGGAAGCTTCTGCATTGTATGACGTGACGTTCGAGCCGGAGTATTACCTGGCCAAGGTGAGTTCGTCGCCCCGTTTCTGGGCGCCGGATCAGCGGGAAGAGTTGCAGATTCTGTATCAGGATGCGCTTGCCGGGTTGACCGTTCCGCCCGCCCCAGAGCGCGACGGAAAGAAGCCTTAGGCACAGCCGTGAATGGTATGCACCTAGCGAATGGCAGCGGGAATGTCCTGCTGCCATTTGCAGAAGTCCATTACGAATAGAAAGGACCATCCCATGATTTTGAAGGCGTTCGTTCTCATGCTTGCGCTCCTGACCGGAGCCTTGGGATTCTCGTCGTCTATCCAGGCGGCAGAATCCGTTTCCATCCTGAACGTCTCCTACGATCCGACGCGCGAACTCTACCAGGAGTTCAATGTGGCGTTCGCCAGACACTGGCTGGCCAAGACGGGCCAGACCGTCAAAGTCTTGCAATCCCACGGAGGATCGAGCAAGCAGGCACGAGCCGTCATCGATGGCTTGGAGGCCGATGTCGTGACACTGGCGCTGGCCTACGATATCGACGCCATCTCCGAGAAGGCCGCGCTGCTTCCGGCAAACTGGCAGAGTCGTCTACCCAACAACAGCGCACCCTACAGCTCGACGATCACGTTTCTGGTCCGCAAGGGCAATCCCAAGGGCATCAAGGATTGGAACGACCTGGTCAAACCAGGAGTCTCCGTCATCACCCCGAATCCCAAGACCTCCGGTGTCGCCCGCTGGAACTACTTGGCCGCCTGGGGCTATGCCCTGAAACAATTTGGCGGCGATGAAGCCAAGGCGCAGGACTTTGTCTGGCGCCTCTTTAAGAACGTGCCGGTGCTCGACTCAGGCGCGCGCGGCGCCACAACCACCTTCGTGGAGCGGGGCATCGGCGATGTCCTGATTAACTGGGAAAATGAGATTTTGCTGAGCACCAAAGGCTCGGGCAAAGACAAGTTCGAAATCGTCGTGCCGCCGGTCAGCATCCTGGCAGAACCGACAGTCAGTGTCGTAGACAAGATCGTGGACAAGCGAGGCACCAGGCAAGTCGCCCAGGCCTATCTGGAATATCTCTACTCAGAAGAAGGCCAGAACATTGCCGGCAAAAACAACTACCGCCCGCAACTTCCATCGGTCGCCGCCAAGTATGCTGCGAATTTCCCGGCAGTGGAGCGGTTCACCCTGCAAGAACTCTTCGGCAACTGGCAGAAAGCGCACAAGGCGCACTTTGCCGATGGCGCCAGCTTCGATCAAATCTATTTACAGGGCGCGAAGTAGCGGCGATGAGACCCATGGCCTTGGTGTTGAAACAGCCCAGCGTCCTTCCCGGATTC
>JACAFD010000191.1 GCA_013388555.1 Nitrospirota bacterium
GTCCGGAGTTGTACGTGACAGAGCATTGCGCAGACAAACGGCGGAAGGGACGAATTGAGGAGGGCATGGGCGCCTCGCAGGGAGGCGTATTCCAGGAGGGATACTATCTAAGGCGCAAGGGGTGAGGGGGAGATAATGGTTGTATTTCTCAGGCAATGGACGAGTTAGGTGGTTACGACCAGAAGCGCATTCCAATCAGTCGTGTAGGCTGGTGAGCGTCGGTGAAACTGTGTCCGCCAGGTCTTGGTGATACCGATTGACGCACACTGAAGAGTGGAGATGGTGGCTTCTTCGAGGGACATGCTCTCGCGTTTGGAGCGGTTCTCGCTCATTGGTTTTTGGGCTTCCACTCCCGCACCAGTTTTTGCGCCTCGGCGATCTGGGCAGGGGTCATCTGCTTGGCGCTCGCATCACGAAGTTCGGCCGCTGGCTTATCCCCGTTCGTTGCCGCCAGGCTGTACCACTTATACCCTTGGACAATATCCTGCGGCACCCCTTGGCCCTCATCGTACATGATGGCAATTTTCGTTTGAGCGACAGCCTCTCCTTGGTCTGCGGCCAGACGGAACCATCGTAGGGCCTGCTGATAGTCTTTCGGGACTCCCTCTCCGTTAAAATACAATGTCCCCAGGTTGAACTGCGCCTTGGCTTGTCCCTGTGCTGCCGCTTTTGCATACCACTGCCGTGCTTGAACATTGTCCTGCGGCACGCCTCGGCCTTTGCGATACAGCACGCCGAGGTTGTACTGCGCGAGGGCATGTCCCTGCTCGGCAAGTGGTCGCCACTCACGTAAGGCTGTAGCGTAGTCTCCACGGGTAGTGGCATCCATACCAGCCTGAAAGTCGGCCCATGCATGCACGGCGAGACAGATAATCGACAACATAAGGATGAGGGTGAATCGGAGCGACATACGCACCTCGTGGGTGGCGTATTCTAGGAGAGAGACGATCAAACCGCAATACGAGGTGTGGGGAAATGGTGGTATTGATCGGCAGGCGGGGGCCTGTTTGGGGCCCTGCCGGGGGCACACGTCTTTGACCAGCGCATGACGCAAGCAAGACAGCCAGCGCGAGGGCGCTGACTGTCCAGGATGTCTACTCTGTCCCGAGGCTATGCGAGACCGCGTATCTCGGCTGGCCGGCCTAGCCCGGATGACAACTCCTGATTGCCGGAAAATACAACAAAGGCCCGACCCCTTACGGAATCGAGCCTTTTACTTCAGATTCCAACAGGCCACACTGCTGGGCCTCGCACAGTGTTTCCATGACGGTTTCTAAAGTAGTTATCAGTCTACACGGTCTCTGAAGGAGGGCCTTCTAGGGAAGGGCCTAGCGGAGAAACCAGGGCTGTGGAGGCAACGAACCCCTAATCTGCTATGCTTCTGTAGACAACACCCGCGATCCTTGATCGGTAAAGGAGTCATCATCATGAAGAAACCGAACAAGAGGTTTGCGCTCCGGATCTACTCACGGTACCCCGTGCAAATTTCGATGATCTATCTGGGCCAAGACTCTGCCGGCGAAGGGATTGTGCAGGAGGTATCGCTGGTGGGGTGTCGGGTCCTCGGTAACTATCCCGTGGTGGCGGGTGAGACCTTGAACGTTCGGATCGCTCTCCCCAACTCCCCGAGGCCGCTGATCATTGAGCAGGCGACCGTGCAATGGGTCAAGGGACTGGAGTTTGGAATAGCCTTTGGACGCCTTGCCAAGCGGGAGGCAGATCAGCTGCAGCGTCTGCTGGACGCGCTCCTTGAGGCTGGCAGCTATAGCGGCCGGCCTGCGGGGTCACTGAGTGTTAAGCCGCCCGCCGCTTAGTTTAACGTCACTCAAAGCGACAGCGGCACTGGTATTGGCTCAATTCGTGTCATGGGCGGGTAGTCGGGTATTTGATCGGGGGCTAGATTTCTCTTATCCGTGTTTTGACCCGGTGATTGTATCGTTCATCTTCGTCAAAAAACCACGCTGTTGTTGGGCTGTTCACCATCCTTTTCTATTTGTGTCTGAACAAACTGGTGGCCGATGGCCCCTGCTGACTTGCCATTGACACTGACAGAGAAGTTCCATCTTTCATCCTCTATTCCAGCTATTGCTTCCTGCTGAGGGAGTTTCCACCTGTTTCCAGATGCATCGATGACGCCGACGTGAGTAATTCGTTCATGGAGTTTTAGCGTTCGGTCTTGTTAATGCCTGTGATCTGGTGGCTGGAGTGCGCTTCTGTTTGACGAACTGGAATGGCAGGCATAGCCGCCTCGAAACTCTCAGGGCGTCTATCGAGCAGTTTCTGGTGGAAAGCAACTGGCCGTTGAGGCGGACCTACCCTGTCGCCTAGCGTTTCGGATCCGCGCAATATGGGTCGCAGGCTCGACCTGCCGGTCGTGGCGGCGGCAGCAGCAACGGGATCGGCGGGGTCTTTGGCGACCCATAGATCGTGCCGACCGCATTCTGCCCATCTAGTGACGATGAATTAGATGGTGACACCGACCCACCTTGCGGCGTCACCGTGACCGTGTCGAGCCCATTGCTATTGGATGTCTTTCCGTCCCCCAAGTCTCGACCGCTCCACGTCTGATGGATGGCATCGACCGACGAGGGCTCGAGCGCCCAGGCTGGCGTGGGTTGGGCGAACGCGGAGGCCGGCACCAGAAGCCCACACAGGATCATGAATCGCCACATGAGTCACCTCCGAGGCAAGCGCGTTGTGATGAGACAGTCTAACAGACGCACTCGGGGAAAGGTCGAGAGGGACGCCCACACGCGGGCACTCCTGGCGGTATTTCATCGTGGTTTCTTAGGTGCACCGGGCATGATAGGAGAGACCCAGGAGACGCCTTCTAGGCGTTACATCCACTGCTCCCTCAATCTAGGTTATTTCCCCTTCGGCAGAAGGCCGAGTTTCCCTGTCTCTGGCATGTATCTCGTCTACGTCGGACGCACCAGGAACCAATCGGCATTCTGGCCGGAGCATCGACTCTTGCCCGATGTGCCACTCCCCGGGCACGGAGGGAAGGTTTCGTTGATTGGCACCGAACATTCGACGGAGCAGCACTCGGAACGATACAGACCGTGGATAAGGCTAATAGTGCCAGCTTGATGCATGACAGGCCTGAGCACACTCATCGAAGTATCAGTACGACTTATTTCCCTTCGGTAGCATGCCCTTCTTCTCCAGTTCCTGAATGCGCTCCTCTGCAAGGGCTAAGAGAAAGCCTTTGATGGTGCGTCGCTCCAGGGTGGCCGCCAGTCTCACGAGATGGAGAAAGTCTTTAGGCACATCACGAATATTGATCGTCCCCACGTCTTTGACGGATGATTTTCGAGGCATGGGCCAGAGTGTAGCAAGGACTGACGAGGCAGGCAAGTACCTACTTGACGCGATTATGCATCAGAAGATATATTTATACATCATCTGTATGATTGGAGGCTCACCTCTCCCGCTTCCTTCTCTAGCTGAATCAACGACATATTCCCGCACCTGGGGCCACCTACCGGCGAAAGCGCCCCTCGCGTCATTACGGCACCTGGTCGGCCAGCGTCCTGCATGGCGACCTTCAGCAGGCAACCGGCATGTTGAGCAATCCGGTATATATCGGGCGCGTCATCTGGAATCGCCGTGAATGGCTCATGAATCCCGAAACCAAGCGCCGCGTCCCCAGGCTGCGACCGGAGAGTGACTGGATTATCACGGAGCAGCTGGACTTGCGAATCATTCCCCAGCCGTTGTGGGACCGCGTGCAGCAACGTCGCAAATCCCAATCGCAACAGACACAACTGGGAGAGGACCAAAATACTTATTACGAGGAGCGGTGCCTCGCGGCCTTGAGAGATGAACTCCTCACCCCGGACGCTGTGGAGCGGATCATTCAGAAAGTGAATCGATTACTGGCAGGACGCCAGCGGGAGCGACAGCTGGAATTGGAGCGCCTCCACCGGCAGCTCGCCACGGTCGAGGACGAAATCGCCAATATCATGAAAGCCATCAAGGCCGGTATCCTCACAGCCAGTACGAAGCAAGCGCTAGAGCAGGCTGAAGCCGAACGTGCCAAGCTGCTCGCCGGAATCGCCATGCCGACGACGAAGGCCGATAAGATGGCGCTCTTGCTGCCGCGCATAGCAGAGCGCTACCGTACAATCGTCA
>JACAFD010000320.1 GCA_013388555.1 Nitrospirota bacterium
ACCATGCCGTACCCGACGAAGACGATCTGACCCTGGAGATCGGCAGAGGGGGAGTCAAAGACCGGGAAGTAGTCCTTTCCCAGCTCCGCGGTGACCAACTGGTCCGCTGCGCCAGTGCGAACAACCGGATTAGGTTCGATGAGTGGCGTGGAGACCACAGAGGCCATGATGCCGGCCTCTTCCTTCCCGGCACTGGGAGAGGGAAAGGCGATTCCGTTGTTGTCAATCCGCGGGAGTTGTATCCCTGCCGACGTCAATTCCTGTGCAACCCATTGTTCGGATCGCAGGTCATCGGCGGATCCAGCTTGCCGTCCGTTGAAAGCCGGGCTGCTTAACGTGCGCACGTCGGCGAGCATCCGTTCGCTCGACAGGCTATTGAGTGCACCAAGCCATGCCTGCGGGTCTTCCTCCGATTGCGCGTACCCTCGGCTCACAAAGGAAAACAGCCCGAGGATGATTCCCAGGAGAATAATCACAACAACGTAGGGGGAGTAGCTGCCTGTCGAGTTGTTCATGCAGTGAGTCTCCTAAAGATGGCACAGGACTATAACATAGGCTGACCTGTTGCAGAGCGGTTCTTCGCTCGCTGCTGCCGTGATCGCGGAACGGCGTGTCTCGGCGCGCCGGGGTTGGGTGGGTGAGAACATCGGACTTTTTGAGCATCCTTCATGGCTGTGTGGTGACCTCTTACCCATCGAGATATGCGGATGGCTTCAGCAGCCCTCGCGAGGTTTTCCCCAACTCACTACGATTGCCTCACCGTTCCTATTGCGAGTAAAATGAGTGTTTCCTAAAGTTTGCCGGTTACTTATGTTGCCGGACGGGACGAGGTATCGACGGGTACCTCCCACGAGCCGCCTGTGAAAGCCGCCAAGGCGAAAGATGCGAAAGACAAGGCAGGCGCGCAGAGAGCAAGCTGAAGCTGTGATGAGGAAGGGTGTCTATGCGTTCGTGGCTCATGATCATACTCGTGCTGGTTGTCGGAGTTCCATCTGCTCAGTCGAAACAGCCGCAGGTGGAGATCGTCAAAATGCCGGCTCAAATTGGTACGCGATACTTCGATCCCAACCGTCCGCCGCGTGACCGGCCGCCGCTCACGGGACCCGAAGAGGCGGTGCGTGCCGGGGGGTTCCTTTCCGATGCGTCCGTCGGCGGTCAGATCATGCAGACCGATGCGATGCATGCGAAGGCCACGATCAACCGGATTAAAGTGACGCTGCAACTTAACCTCACGACATGGCTGCCGAATAATCCGCAGAAGAGGATTGTTGAACATGCAGAAGGGCATCGGCAGATTTCGGAATATTACTATCGGAACGCTGAGGTGATTGCCCGGCGTATCGCGGAGCCCTATCTCGGCAAGCTCATCGATGTGAGCGGCCCCGACTTGCGCAACGTTCTCAGCACGGCAATCGACAAGATCGCGGAAGAAATCACCAACGAGTACCAGAGGCAGATGTCGGTCGAAACAACACAGGATCGGTACGACACCATCACGGAACATAGTCGAAAAGAGATCCCAGTACCGGAGGCCGTCGCCCAGGCGTTGAAGGAAACCTATCCGGATCCGGCCAAGTCAACCGTGGCGCTCGTTGACCATCCTGAATATCTGGCCTGGAAGAACTTCGCGCCTGGTGCGAAGGTTGTGTACGCCGCTCGGTACTGGACTCTGGCCGATCCGAACAACTTCCTGGCTGGTCCGATCACTTCTCTCAAGGCCTATCAGTTGCGGGCCATCAACGCTGAGAAGATCAGACTGTGGTTCAGCGAAGCTCCTACTGATCGGTACGGGAGGCCCATGCCTCCGAATCAATGGGAAGAAACGATTGCCGCTCAGTACGATCCCGGTGACGACCCGTTGGCGAATCAATCCCGTTCTGCCCAACTGCTGACTATCTTTCATCAAGCCGGCAATCTTGCGATGGGTGTCCACCCAAACACCGTACCGATTGAAACCGGCGAAGACACGATCGAAGTCAATGGCGCCCGGATTGCGACGCACTGGGAGTCCGCGACATATGCGTATGACGCGTTGGTGTGGCCGACCTTCAAAAATTGCCGCCTCGTCATCAAACTCTGGACGAGCGACACCGTTCCGACGGGCTTGGTTCGCAAGACCGAAGAGAGAACCTGTCCGCTGAACCGGGATCAGTTGGCGCGAGTCATGGTCGAAACATCTCTTCAGTCGTTCGAGGGGTTTACGCCGGTGGTGGGTAGATGAGTGAAACGGAGCAGGATCAGGGTCACCCTTTAGCCCGTAGTATTCACGTCTATTCAGAAGGGAGAATGCCAATGACACGATATACCATGTCGCAAGCTGTTGGACTCGCCGCACTAGTTGTTCTCGTCACCGCCACGGTGCTACCGCTGCAACAGGTATTTGGCGAAGGCGGGGCCAGGCGGGATGTGATACGCGCTGAGGAGCAGCACCGCGAGGAAGCCATCACGCTCGCCCAAGAGGCGGCGGACCATGGTAAACAGGGTCATGTGGGTGCATTCCTCACCAGTGCGGAAGCGGCGCTACAGTCTGCTCTGAAGGCCGGCGAGGCTCCGCATGTGGACGCAGGGATCGGGGAACTCAAGCAGGCCATTGAGCACGGGAAAGCAGGTCATGCGGACGTGGCGACGAAACACGCTGAACAAGCGATCACACACCTGGCTGAGAAGTACCGGAGCAGATAGGCTGACACAAAACCGTTGCGACGCCATCCCAGCGGAAGGGGGCGGTGCCTCCGTTCTATACTCCGCCCATGCCTGATCGCTCCGGTCTTGCCTTTCCCGAGTCCCTCAGCGCTCACCACCGCCGCGCGGGTGGCCTTGCTCCTCCCAGCGCGACCCTTCTAGAATGGACCATTTTGTGAGGTGCCTGTGTCCTTCCGATTGACTATGACCCTTGTGTTGTCGATCTTCTGTCTCGCCGTGCCGGCATGGGCCGATTTTCAGGCTGGCATGAATGCGCATGACCGTGAAGACTACGCCACCGCCTTGCGGGAGTGGCAGCCGCTGGCGGAGCAGGGCGATGCCCTGGCGCAGTATCAAGTGGGGATGATGTATCACAAGGGCCGCGGGGTGCCGCAGGACGATGTGCAAGCCCGGAAGTGGTATGGAAAAGCGGCGGCGCAGGGAGAGGCCAAGGCGCAGTTCAGCCTGGGCACCTTGTATTTTAATGGAGAAGGCGGTCGGAAGGATTATCAGCAAGCCCTGCGATGGTTCCGTCTCGCGGCAAACCAAGGAATGGCACTCGCTCAAACGAAACTCGCCATCATGTACGATTACGGGGAAGGCGTGCCGAAAGATAAGGTCCAGGCGTACACGTGGCTCAGTCTGGCCGCGACGAACGGAGATAAGTCTGCGCCCCTGCTGCTCAACTCACTGGACAAAGAGATGACGCCGGCTCAAATTGCCCAGGCCAAGAAACTGGCGAGTGAGTGGAAATCGAAAGACCAATGAGAGGATGAAGGGGCCCGCATCCTCACCCAGCTGGACGCCCATGTGGAAGATGGGTACTACCGTGTCATGCCGGTGCGCCCACGCGACTATCACGCGGCACGCGCCTGGCTCGGTCAACTGCAGGGTACCCTCCGAACATTGGATGCGTTACATCTCGCCGTCGCGGAGTCTGCCGAGGCGATGACACTCACCGCCGACAAGCCCACCCCATAATCCCAAATCGAGAAAAGAAGAGGGACAAGAGTGGGCCTGGCCTCCTACGAGGGGTCTGGTCCCCTTCTCCGCGCTTCGCGTGGGACCTGACCCCATACGGGACACAAAGGAGCCGCAGAAGATGAGCGATCACAAGGATCAAGCCAAGGACACGATCATTCCACTGAACGTGCGCTTAACACCGAGCGAGTCCTCGGCCCATCCGCGTGCTACGAACTATACGGGAAAGCAAAAGAAAGCAAAAGGGGTCAGGGTGCGTCGGCGCGAAGCTGGAGGAACGTCGCGAATGCAAGAGTCGCACAAGGTAAGACCTAGCCAGTCGCCTTGGCCTCAAGTGATGCGGGTCGTCGGGCAACTGACGGGTCGAAGCGTTCACAGAGGTACAGCCGGGCGGTGTATCGAGCTCCGAAAACATCCTTGTGCGGTGGCCGACCTTGTCCTGACAAGGGGAAGGCAATAGTCATGTCGAACCACAACGGCGAGTCCGATGTGACCCCCACGGAGTCTGAGACCACAGGCACGGTTGGACACGTGTCTCACGGAAGCCGAGAGACCCCGGCGACATTCACTTCTTCCATGGGAGTGGATCGGTCGGAGAAGGCGCGACGCCACAAGTCCGACCGGCACGTTGCCGGGGAGTCAGACCGTTCCATAGTACCGAAGAAACCGACGAACAACGGTGGCGTGCCGCTGCCGGCGGAGTCGATGGAGGGAAGGGGCCTGACTAAGGAGAACATTCAGCAATCGCTACTGGGCCGGATACAAAGCCGGAGCTCGGACGGGACACCGTTCGTACCCAGATCGCGTGGATTGCTGGGTGTACGTGACGCGGCACAGCAGGATAAGACGCGACAGTTCACCAGTTTACTGCATCACATCCGGAACTCTTGCGAGCCAGCTTCTTGGAACTGAAGAAGCGAGCGGCGCCGGGAGTCGATGGTGAAACGTGGCGTGACTACGCGGTGGAGGTTGAAGAGCGGATCGACGATCTGCATGGACGCATTCATCGCGGAGCGTACCGGGCCAAGTCGTCCAAGCGGATGTACCTCCCCAAGCCTGATGGCCGGATGCGACCGCTGGGCATCGCGGCTCTGGAGGAGAAGATTGTCCAACAGGCGGCACGCACGGTGCTGGAAGGTATCGACGAACAAGACTTTCTGGGGTTCAGTGACGGTTTTCGTCCCGGACGGAGCTGTCCCCACGCCCTGGATGCGCTGTTTGTGGGGATCACGAAGCAGAACGTGAACGGGATCATCGATGCGGACAGTCGGGGCTTCGTTGATACCCTCAGTCACGAATGGCTGATGACGTGTCTGGAGCATCGAATCGCCGACGGACGAATGCTGCGGCTCCTGAAGAAATGGCTCAGGGCCGGAGTATCAGAAGATGGCGAGTGGTCCCCCACGAAGGTTGGAACGCCCCAGGGAGCGGTGATTTCGCCGCTGCTCGCGAACGTGTTCTTACACTACGCGTTGGACCGCTGGAGCCAGGCTTGGCGCACACGCCACGCCACAGGTGAAGTCACCATCGTCCGCTAGGCCGACGACGGTGTGATCGGGTTCCGTGAGGAATCGGATGCCCGAAAATGTTTGGCCGCATTGGGAGCGCGGGGTGCCACGCTCGGCTTGGAGCTGCACTCGGAGAAAACGCGGCTGATCGAATTCGGACGCTACGCAGAGGAGCGGCGAGCGAACCGCGGTGAGGGCCCGCCGGAGACCTTCGACGTTCTGGGTTTTACGCATATCAGCGGCAAAACCCGGCGAGGCGATTTCACGATCCACCGCAAAACGTCGCGGAAGAAATTCCACGCCAAACTGGCAGACCTCAAGGAGAAACTCTCACGGAGACGCCACGACGACCTCGCGCAAGTCGGTGCGTGGCTACATAGTGTGTATCGCGGCTTGTGTCAGTACTATGCTGTGCCCGGCAACTACACACGCTTGCAACAATTCCGTGATGCGATCCAGGACCGGTGGCTCCGCACGCTGCGCCGTCGCAGCCAACGCGGACGCCGCTTGACCTGGGAAAAGTTCTCGAAGCTCTGCACACGCTGGCTACCGACACCGAAGATCCTTCATCCTTATCCCAACGTGCGGTTTGCATGTCACCATCCAAGGTAAGAGCCGTATGCGGTAGTACCGCACGTACGGATCTGTGCGGGGGGGGGCGGTCAGCAATGACCGTCCCTACCGCAATAACCTTTGGCCCAGGGTTCCTGACCCCCTCTCCGCCCAAATGGTGCCTGACCCCCTTCTCTGCCTATGCGAGGGGGACTGATTGGTTGGACAAGGAGGGAGGGGGTGCCGTGACGGTCGAGACCTCTTCTGAGCAGGGGCTCTAGAGGCCATTATAGGCACTAACTGCAAAATAGTAGGTAGTGTTTGGATCGAGATCAGGAACTGTGGCCGAGGGGGAGTCAACGTACAGGGAGCTTTCGTATGTGCAGCTGCCTGGTTGTCCCGGTGATTGTCTGCCGTAATGGACGAAGTAGGCAATGACCGAAGGGTCTTCAACCGGAAGCCATTCGAGAGATGCGGTGGCTGCTGCTGGTGTTGCGGTCGATCCGCTGCCGGTCTGTTGTTCTGGGGCGCATCCGGTCAGCAGAGGCATCATCGCCAGAAGCAGAGTGACAACGATGGAGGTCAAGCGTAGCGGTATAGAAGTGGTCTTTGTGACCCTGGCCCGCCCAAAGAGCTGTTGCATGATCAAAATGGCCAAAGGCTGCTCCATATAGGTAAAAACGATAGGATTCGCCGATCTATGTTCGCGCTGATTCGTGCGTGATACCGGATAAGAAGAAAAACATGAGAGACGTTAGAGCAAGGCACGTGCCATCGCGCTACGGTGCAACTAGTTAATCTATTGATAGAAATTGATGATGCCCTGGTTGCCTGAGGGTGTGAGATTTGAACAGTCTGAAGGGGTGGCCATACAGGTGCAATTCCGCTCCCAGAGCGCGCGGGCCAAGATGATCCTGCTTATCTAAGCATGAGTGCTTCTGAGGAAGCGGGGGAATTCAAATCGTGGATGTGTCGTGAAAGGCGGTAGCTCAGACTCCATAACGTGGGGTAGGATTCTGTCTTATTCTTAGTGACCAGAAGTGAGCCTGTGGAGTCTCTAGCGGCACGAGAGAGACGGGAGAGATTTGATTCACCTGATGTACATGAGGCTATGAGTTTTCGGTCGGGCCAGGAGGTTGGCCTGTCTATTGGAGATGTGGCGCCGGTAAGGAGGAAGGAAAGATGTCAAGGTATTGGAGGGTTCGGACAACTCATTGCGCACAGATCTTGAATATTTCCTCCCTCATCCTTCATGGGACGGTCCTGCTACGGAAAAAGCGGTAGAGTAAGTAGGCATTTACCATCATCATGATCGTGAAGATACTATATGTGGTGATTGCGTTGGCTAGGTTCAATTCGGTGAGCACCCTGGACAATCCGAATGCGACGATCAAGGCGTCGAAAGCCATGCAGATCCGCCTGAATGTTTCAGGGTCCATCCAACGAATGAGAAAGCTGCCGAGTGGAATTCCCAATAGGACGCTGGGGATGATGTACAGGATGATCTCCATGCTGGCGTAACTGTAAAGTCCAATGAAATAGTAAGCGATTCCTGTCAGGACGGCTTCTCCCACTCGAATGACGCCGAGTGCAGCCCGGAAATCCTGTTTGACATATCCTTGGTTATTGAAAAGGACCGCAAGGGGGGGACCTGAGATGGTGGTAATGGAATAGAGGGTCCCGATCCCCACTCCGAAAGGGACTGCGATGGCTTTTTCGGCTTTGATGGGCTTTCTGATGCCGGCTGCTTGGAGCAGAATCAGTGGCAACAGCATGACGTATGTCACAAACTTGACCCAGGACGGATGGACGAGAGAGAGAATATAGCTGCCGATCGCGACACCGATCAGGAGGCCTATGAGAATGGGCGCCACGCGCCACCAAATGTTCGGGATGCTCTTGCGGTTGATGAATAGGACGTATCCATTGATCACTAACTCCACGAGCACTAATGCCGGATTCAGAATGCGATTCGTATAAAACAGCAGGGCGACCGGAACCGTAATCGAGGAGAAGCCGTACCCTAACGCACCATTGACGGTGGCCGCTATGAACGTGATCAGTACAAGTACCGCGACATCCATAATTATCCTTTGCGATGACCGGAGACGAAGTCGTTGAGCGTGTAGTGGTCCAGGATATCGGCAATGGCATCGCGCACCGTACCCATCACATGTTGCACCGGGCATTGGGCATGTTCGGCATAGGGGCAGTCGCTGCATTTTTGATAAGCCGTCTTGCTCACACATCCAATGGGAGCGAGGGGGCCGTCCAAAATGCGAATTACTTGGCCGAGGGTTATCTCTCCCGGAGATTTGATCAGTGCATAGCCGCCGTTCACTCCTCGGCGACTTGCGAGCAATCCGGCCCGTTTCAGCGTGAGAAGAATCTGCTCAAGGAACTCCACCGGGATATGCTGGCGCTCCGCGATCTGATGTCGTTGTAACGTCTCCTGGCCATGCGCGAGAGTGAGTTCAAGCAGTGCGCGAAGTCCGTACTCGCTTTTTTTTGAGAGTTTCATGGTCCGGCGGATACAATTCCGAGTGAGTCAATCAAGAATTGCGACAATAAAGTGTCATAACTGGCTCCGTCAAGAGTCGATCAGAAGAATGTGCGAGTAGTACGTCATAGGGTCTGCTCCACAATGTCTATAGGTTCTTTAGAGGTGCGATATGGTGCAACTCCTTGATGATAGAGGGGTTGTGCCTTGACAGGTTCTGCGCATTCCTGCTAGTTTCTCTGTTCAATTCAACGGGTCTAACCGAGAATTTCGACCTCCCTAGCCACGACAGGATTGCTCGTGACCTTCCAGGATCTCATCCTCACATTGCACCACTATTGGGCTAAGCAGGATTGTGTGATTCATCAACCCTACGATCTGGAGATGGGCGCAGGCACCTTTCACCCAGCCACATTTCTCCGGTCCCTGGGTCCGGAGCCCTGGAGGGCCGCCTATCCCCAACCATGCCGGCGTCCTACGGATGGACGATACGGAGAAAACCCGAATCGCATGCAGCACTACTATCAGTATCAGGTCGTGCTGAAGCCGGCGCCGGACAACATTCAATTGTTGTATTTGGAGAGTCTGGCTCAACTGGGGATTAATCCGAAGCAACACGATATCCGATTCATTCAAGACGACTGGGAGTCTCCAACACTGGGTGCCTGGGGCTTGGGCTGGGAGGTGCGTCTCGATGGGATGGAGATTACCCAGTTCACCTACTTCCAGGAAATCGGAGGAATCGAGCTGAATCCGATCACTGTTGAAATCACATACGGGACGGAACGCATTGCTATGTATCTGCAACAGGTGAATAACGTTTTTGATCTGGCCTGGAACGAATCGATCACCTATCGTGACATCCATCATGAAACCGAAGTCCAGTTCTCGACCTATAATTTCGAAGAGGGTGATGTGGCGATGCTCATGGCCACGTTTCAATCTTTCGAAAGGGAATGTAAGCGGCTGCTGGCGAATCGCGACAAACAGCTGACGCTTCCGGCTTACGAGTTCTGCGTCAAGTCGTCGCACCTTTTCAACCTACTCGATGCCCGTGGTGCGATCAGCGTGGCGGAGCGAACGGGATACATTGCGAGGGTCCGCTCTCTCGCGCGACAATGTGCCGAACGCTACATCGAAGAGCGGGCGGCGATGGGGCATCCATTGCTTAATCGCAGGATGGGGCGTGGCGGAGCAAAGTCATCTGGTACGCGTTCAAAAACCGTTGCGGGCCGGTCCTGACCCACAGAAGGATCCATGTCAAAGGCTCAGAAACGTCGGCGTCCCGCTCCTCCTGCGAAGAAGGGGCGTCGCCTTTCCTCAGTGATGGCCGCCGAGTTGTTGCTCGAGATCGGCGTCGAAGAACTCCCCTACCAGTTCATCGCTCCCGCATTAGCTGCCCTGAAAGATTCGGCTGAGCAGATGTTGAAAGACCAACGTCTCGGGTTTCAATCTGTCCGAACTCTGGGAACACCACGGCGATTGACGCTGCTGGTTGAAGGTCTCGCGACCCGGCAAATCTCTATGGTCAAGGAAGCGATGGGGCCTTCCAAGACTGTGGCATTCGATCAGGACGGCCAGCCGACCAGAGCGGCGACAGGATTTGCCTCAGGGCAGGGAGTTGCAGTCCAAGAGCTGGAGATTCGCCAGACTCCGAAGGGGGAGTATCTCTTTGCGGTGAAGGAGGAACAGGGGCGGCCCGCCGACGTAGTTCTGGAAGAACTTCTCCCGCAATTAATCGCGAAACTCTCGTTTCCGAAAGCAATGAAGTGGAATAGTACCGGTGTGCGGTTCGCTCGACCGGTGCGGTGGCTGGTGGCGCTGTATGGAGGGGCCACACTTCCAATTAAAGCGGCAGGGATTACAGCAGGGGACCAGACGAAAGGTCATCGCGTGCTAGGGAATGCAAAAGGGTTTGTGGTCAAAGACTATGAATCTTATCTGAAGGGGCTTGAACGTCAGGGGGTCATTCCGGATCCGCAACGTCGTCGACGTGTGATCGAAGATCAAATCGCCGTGATTTGCAAGAAAACCGGTTTCCGGCTGAACGTCGATGCCGACCTGCTGGATCAGGCAGTCTATACGACCGAGTGCCCCAATGCCATTATCGGGTCTTTCAAATCAGCCTATTTAGAGGTGCCGCAAGAGATCTTGATCACCTCCATGAAAGAACATCAGGGATTTTTCTCCTTGATGAATCGGGATACGGACAAGCTCGTGGCGCATTTTATCGCAGTGGCCAACAACCAGGTGAAAGACATGACCCTCATCCGTGAGGGGAACGAGCGGGTGTTGGCGGCGCGGCTGGCCGATGCCAAGTTCTTCTTCGATGAAGATCGCAAGGTGAAGCTTGAAGATCGTGTGAAGAAGCTTGCTGGTGTCACATTCCATCAGAAGCTTGGAACCATGGCACAGAAGCAGATTCGGGTTGGGAAATTGGCTGGATTGCTGGCTGTTCAGGTGTCTGATCAATTCGATGAATTGAAGCCTGTGTGTGAACGAGCTGCAGCGTTGTGCAAGGCAGATCTATTGACCGGCGTTGTCGGAGAGTTTCCCGAACTACAGGGCATCATGGGGGGAGAGTACGCGAACCATGACGGTGAGTCTGATGCGGTTAGTAAGGCTATCAGGGAGCAATATCTGCCACGATCGATCGAGGGCGAATTACCCCGAACCATAGCCGGTCAGGTGCTGTCGTTGGCCGACCGGCTGGATTCGGTGGTCGCGTTTTTCCACGTAGGTCTCGTGCCGACCGGATCGGAAGACCCCTTTGCTTTGCGTAGGAATGCCACGGCCATTGTCCGGATTATTCTTGAGGGAAATCTGCGCATCAACTTGGGGGGGCTTATCGACAATGCGAGAAACCATGTCATCGACGATGGGTTCAAAGGGATTCAAGATTCCGAGCAGCAGAGCCGGCGTCGGATGACGGAGTTCATCTTCGAACGGGTTCGGCACTATGGCCGGGTCGTCCACGTATTGCGAGATGATGTCATAGAAGCGGTGCTCAAGCCGGCCCATGACAAGGCGTTGGATCTCGTGGATCTTCTGTTGAGAATGAAGGCGCTTGAATCCGTGACGACGAAGCCGGAGTTCGATCCGTTGATCGTCGGCTTCAAGCGTTCGCATCGGCTCGTGGAGAAAGAGCAATGGGATCACAAGCCGGTCGACCTGGGGCGGTTCGAGCATCCCGCGGAGTCGGCCCTCTACCAGGCCACGACGGAAGAGCGGGACAAGATGATGTCCGCAATGAACCGGGGAGACTATGGCCAAGCCTTGGATGGGCTAGTCCGTTTGAAGCCCGCCATCGATGCGTTCTTCACAGCTGTCATGGTCAATGCGGATGATCCGGCACTCAGGAGTAACCGGTTATCGCTGCTCAAACAAGTAGATGATTTGTTTATGTCATTCGCCGACCTCTCACAGATTGTGGTACAAGGAGGGTAGAGCATGAAACGGTACCCGTGCTGGTCTCCTGCTCCCGGAGCGCGCGCCCGGAGACGGGCCTCGCTCGACGGCCGCAATGAGATCAGCACGGGTACCGTTCCCAGGGAGAGATAAGCGGGGGCACAATATAGGGGCAGTACGGTATGGAGCAGTCCATGGGTACAGCGTCTCTTCCCCAGTCATCCTCAGACGGTCAGCGTCAGGCGAGGAAAGTCCGTCGGTTCACCATCTGCGTGTCTCTTGCTCTGATCATTTTCTGCAACGCGATTGTCCTGGTTGGGTTCTGGGCCAGTGGGATCAACCTCGATGAACTGTCGACGACGCCCGATGTATTCAACTCCAAACAGGATATTTGCCTCAGGCTCGGCTGGCAGTCCGTTACGGGGGTGGCAGAACCGGTGCGTCTCTGCACGGAATGGATCAATCTCTCCGATAAGTCCGGCAAGACTCATCAGATTCAACCGGAGGTCAAGCTTCGGCATGGACCGGACGGACGGTTTTATGTGGATCGGGGAGTGCACGCCGACTATCGGTTACTGATATTGGTGCTGATTGTCGTGGCAGTCATTGCGTTTGGGCTGGTGGCGAAATGGTATCTGGTCGGCCGGTATCGGTTGCACCTCGAATCCGTCTCCGGCCATGGAGCATCAGTCATCCATTGAATTGAACTGAGGTCAATGCGAAGGAGAGGGCAGCGTGGCAAAAAAATATGTGTACTACTTCGGCGACGGCGTGGCCGAAGGGACCTCCAACATGAAAGAGCTCCTTGGCGGGAAAGGGGCTGGACTTGCCGAAATGACGAATCTCGGCATCTCCGTTCCGCCAGGTTTCACGATTTCCACCGAAGCCTGCGTCGAATATTACAAGAACGGGAAACAGTACCCTCCCGGCATGTGGGATGCCGCGTTGAAATCGCTCAAACGGGTTGAGCGGTCGATGGGCATGGGGTTCGGCGATCCTGAGCGTCCGCTGCTGGTCTCGGTCCGGTCCGGCGCCAGGGCCTCAATGCCTGGCATGATGGATACAGTGTTGAATGTCGGTCTTACGACCAAGACGGTCGAGGGGCTGGCGGCAAAAACACGCAACGATCGTTTTGCTCAGGACAGCTATCGCCGCTTTGTGTCCATGTATGGCAGTATCGTCATGGGTGTGCCACGAGAACATTTCGAAGCGATCCTCAAGCATAAGAAAGCTGAAGTAGGCGTACCGCACGAGACCCATCTCGATGCACGGCATCTCCGGGAACTTGTCGCCAGCTTTAAGGCACTAATAAAGGAAGAAACCAAAAAAGATTTTCCTGATGAGCCGCTTGAGCAGCTTCGCCTGGCCGTCAACGCCGTCTTTTCCTCCTGGTTCGGCGCACGGGCCGTCACCTATCGACGTCTCTACGGGATTCCAGACTCGTGGGGCACGGCGATCAATGTGGTGGCGATGGTATTCGGGAACATGGGAGAGACGAGCGGCACCGGTGTGGCGTTCACCCGAGACCCAGCTTCCGGCGATAAAAACTTTTTCGGCGAGTGCTTGATGAATGCCCAAGGCGAGGATGTCGTTGCCGGCATCAGGACTCCACTCCCGGTGAATGCCCTCGCGAAGAATGTGCCGGAGGCCTACAAGGAACTCGAGCACACCTACAAGAGGCTCGAGAAACATTACCGGGACATGCTCGATTTGGAATTTACGATCCAAGAGGGCAAACTCTACATGCTGCAAACCCGCGTCGGAAAACGGACCTGCATCGCCGCAGTGAAGATTGCGGTCGATATGGTCAGAGAACGCCTGATCTCGAAGCAGGAAGCGGTGCAGCGGATCGGACCGGAACAATTGGCGCAATACCTCTACCCGATTTTCGACACGAAAGAAGAGGCGAAATCCAACCCGCTGGGGAAAGGCCTCCCAGCAGGCCCTGGCGCAGCAGCCGGAAAGATTGCCCTCACGCCGGATCGGGCCGTGACAATGAAAGAGTCCGGTGTCCGTGTGGTGCTGGTCAGGCAGGAAACGAGCCCTGACGATATTCATGGGATGAACGCGGCAGCGGGATTCTTGACGGCGCGGGGCGGGATGACGTCTCATGCGGCGGTGGTAGCCCGGCAAATGGGCAAGGTCTGTGTGGCCGGCTGTGATGCGGTAGAAGTGCTGGATGGCCAGTCCGTTCGAATCGGAGCCAAAGTGTTCCGCGAAGGGGAGTATCTTTCGATTAACGGTTCGACCGGCAATGTCTATGAGGGGGATCTTCCTGTCGTCGAATCTGAAATCATTCAAGTCATTCAGGGCAAGCTGGATGCGAAGAAGTCTGACAAGTACCAGCGGTTTGCGTTGATGCTGTCATGGGCCGACGGCGTGCGGAAACTGCATGTCCGCGCCAACGCTGACGTACCGGATCAGGCGAACATCGCACGTGGCTTCGGCGCAGAAGGGATTGGCCTCTGTCGGACGGAACATATGTTCTTTGCCGAGGATCGCATCCCGATGATGCAGAAGATGATCTTGGCGCGGACAAAAGAGGAACGGGAAAAATTTCTCGATCAGCTCTTGCCGTTGCAAAAGCAGGATTTCATCGGGCTCTATCGCGAAATGGCCGGCTATCCAGTCACCATTCGTCTGCTCGATCCTCCGCTGCACGAATTTTTGCCGAAGCGTGAAGAGTTGATGGTGGAGATTGCGCAGCTGGAGTTGACCGGGCGCGACGGAGGGAAGCTCCAAGAAAAGCGTCGGTTGTTGGCACGTGTCGAAGAACTCCACGAGTTCAATCCCATGCTCGGGTTACGCGGGTGCCGACTGGGGATTACGATGCCGGAGATTACCCGTATGCAGGCACGGGCGATCATGGAGGCCGCGTGCGAGCTGGCCAAGGAAGGGAAGACAATCGTCCCGGAAATCATGATCCCGCTGGTAGGAATGGTTTCGGAAATGAAGGCGCAGAAAGATTTGATCCGAGAGGTGGCGCAGGAGACGATGAAGCAGTACAACACGAAACTCTCCTATCTCGTGGGCACGATGATCGAGTTGCCTCGTGCCGCCGTGACGGCCGATCGCATCGCGGCAGAAGCGGAGTTCTTCTCATTTGGGACAAACGACCTCACCCAAACCACGTTCGGTTTCTCCCGCGACGATGCGGCGAAGTTCATCGATTTTTATCGGACTGCCAATATTATGGAAGCGGATCCCTTCGCGGTGCTCGATCGAGAAGGGGTGGGGGCCTTGATAAAACAGGCCATCGCCGGGGGGCGGAAAACCCGTCCTGGAATCAAGCTTGGCATTTGTGGTGAGCACGGCGGCGATCCCAGTTCCGTTGAGTTCTGCCATGAACTGGGATTGGACTACGTGAGCTGCTCG